>JAZUCB010000040.1:0-4622 GCA_045638985.1 Clostridia bacterium | reverse complement strand
AATATAAATTGTGCTAAATTTGCTTAGTTTTTTTATAAAGTAAAATCGCATGAATCTTGAGTGTTTTCATTTTTATTTAATATTGTTAAAACGTTTTCTGCACTTGTTATTATGTTTCCATCTCGAATGCTATATATTGGTAGATTTTGATAGCCGTTCTTGTTTAATAGATCTCTAATACTTTTTGAAGAAGCAAAAATTTCTATAATATCAGATGAAGAAAAATCGAAGTTTTGCGAATTTTCTACTATTTCGGTATCGCTTAAATCACGCGTGAAAACACCAATAAAATATTTTGCCGGTATTGCATCTTTAACTTGAATTTCTCCATCTTGGCATTTCTGTTTTCCTTCACTGCTAAAGCAATAATCTCTACATTCTAGTTCATCAAGAATTCTTTTACTAAGAATTAATCCGTAAGAATAATTTATAAAATCTTCGAATGCTTCTGAGTTTTTAATTTTTGATTGATTTTCAGTTGATAATTTTGAGCAAACAGAAACATAATCTTCGCCATTCCATAGTATTTTATTATATTTGGGAGGGGTTAAACCAATTTTAGTTAAAACTTCTTTCTGTTTACTTCTAGATAAAATTGCATTAGATTTTAAAATTAAATCAAGTCTATCAAGTGATTTTTCAAATCTATCAGATGCTACTAAAATATTGGTCACTCCATGAAATAAAACATCATTTAAATTTATTTTATCCATTTTTTTTAACCTTTGTTATTCCATAATTGATTCTGCATTATTTGAAGACATATCTAAACCACGATTATAATGATCAATAACATTATCAGCGCTTGTTATAAGATTGCCATCATGAATGCTGAAGATTGGTAAATTGTTATATCCTGTTTGGTTTAAAATGTTGCGAATTACTTCAGCGCCTGAATATGTTGCTTGCATAACTTCATTTGAAGGGAAGCCATGGTCCATAATTACTTTAAAAATATTTTCAGTTTTGCTTGCATGGTATGCTAAATTTGGAAGTTTAGAATTTTTCAAACCCTCAAGCATAACAATATCGCTCGGTAAATCTGCAAAAACTCCTAAAAAGTATTTAGATGAAATTTGATCTTTTATTTGATATTCTCCATCATCGCAATGAAAACGATGGCCTTTAGATGTGTAACGCTCACGATGTTCTAAATCGTCTAGTAATTTTTTATCTAAAACTAATCCATAAGAATAATCAATAAATTCTTCATAACTAGTGCTGGTAGAATTTTCATCATAGAATGATTTTTTTTGACAAACTGAAATCCAATCTTCATTATCGAAAGTTTTTAAATCAAAATGGACTGGAGCTAAGTTTAAAGAGGGAAGTTGTTCTTTTTGTTTATTTCTTGAAAGTAATGCGTTAGATTTTAAAATCAATTCTAATCTTTCCATTGAAACATTGAAAATATTCGTTCCGTTTAAAAAATATGAAACACCATGAAATAAAACATTATCAAAATCTATTTTTTCCAATTATATTTCTCCTTTGTTTTAACAATATTAACATAAGGATATTGAAATGTAAATACCAAAAAAATTAAGAATTGACTTTTTTGTTTTATGTGGTATACTCAAACCATGGAAGAGTTAGAGAATAAAATAAATTACCAATCAGAATTTTTGTTTAATGGAGAAAAATCAGACACCCTAGTTGTTTTTGGTTTTATTTTTTTCAGTAATGAAAATGATGAAATTCAGTGTATTGATTTGGTTTCACATGTTATTTTATCACCAGAATTTACAAAATTATTTAGCAACTTTAATGAAAGGCAAAATTATGTTTTAAAGGAATTGGGTTTTGGTGATTATAGAAATTTTATTGTTAAAAAGAATTTTGATATTAACTTAAATAAATGGCCAATTGTTAAAATTTTTGATAAACAAACTAAAGAGATTATTGAGTTTGAAAATATTGATAGTAAATGCAAGTATTACAATTATATTTCCAAATTTGATTTATTCTTTTCAAAATATCAATATAAAAATTTTAAAATGTTTAAAAATCAAATTAAATTAGATGTTAGAAATATAAATTTGATTACCTCTGAAAATATGTTTGTTTTTGAGGAAGAAATCAAAAAGGCAATTGATTTTGGCATTGGAACAATTGCTAGGGAGCTATTTTCAAAACTGGATCTTTTAGAAGATGTTGGCGAAGCAAGAAAAAAAATTGAGCAATTAAAAAAAGATGTTGATCAAATTGTTAAAAATGGATTAAACTGCGCAAATATGGATCTTGTTGTTGAAATAAAAAATAGTTGCAACAATCAATAAGATAAACAAAAATCAATAATAAATTATTTAAAAATAAAATATAGATAAATAATAATTTGATTATTTATCTTTTTTTATCTATAATACATATATAAAGTTATGAGTTGTTTAAATGCATTAAGTTATGCATTCTTTTTGTGTTAAAAGGGGGTTTTAATGAATAAAATTTTAACAATATCTGATTTGTATAAAAATTTTGACAATTCCACTGTTGTTTTAATTTCTTTAGCATTTGTTTTGTTTGCCGGATTTATTGTTTCTAGATTAACAAAAATATGCAAATTGCCAAATGTAACAGGTTATATTATTGCGGGATTGTTGATTGGGCCTCATATTCTAGGAGTTGTTCCTAAAACTATTGTTGAAGGTATGAGTTTTGTTAGTGATATTGCGTTAGCTTTTATCTCTTTTAGTGTTGGAAAGTTTTTTAAAAAATCTGTTTTGAAGAAAACTGGATTAAAGGTTATTGTTATAACATTATTTGAATCATTACTTGCTGGAATTTTAGTTACATTTTCAACAAAATTAATATTTAATCTTGATTGGAGTTTTAGTATAATGTTGGGCGCAATTGCTTGTGCAACAGCTCCTGCAAGCACTATGATGACAATTAATCAATATCGAGCAAAAGGGGATTTTGTTGAAACATTGTTGCAAGTTATTGCGTTAGATAATGTTGTTTGTTTGTTTTTATTTAATATTGCAGGAACAATTGTTAATGCAAGTGTTAGTGGAACAATAAGTGCAATGGGTGCTATTTTACCAATTTTATATAACTTATTAACCATTGTTGTTGGATTTTTATTTGGTTTAATATTAGGTAAACTTTTAGGAAATAGAGGACAAAATAATAGGCTAATTATAATAGTTTCTATGATATTGGGTTTATCTGGGGTGTGTGGCGCTTTGTCAATTTCACCATTACTATCTTGCATGGTTTTTGGAGCGACTTATATCAATTTCACAAAAGACAAAGAAATATTTAAGCAACTTAGTAATTTCACTCCGCCAATAATGTGTATTTTCTTTGTTGTTTCAGGAATGAGTTTAGATTTAACCGCATTATTAAGCGTTGGTTTAATTGGATTTGTTTATGTTATTGTTAGATTTATAGCTAAGTATTTGGGAGCATATGTTGGTTCTTTATTAACTAAAAAATCAAAAAATGTTAGGGATTATATAGGGCTAGCGTTAATTCCACAAGCGGGTGTTGCAATAGGGTTAGCGTTTTTAGCTCAAAGAATATTACCAGAAGCAATAGGAAATACTTTGTTGACTATAATTTTGGCAACCTCTGTTATGTATGAATTGATTGGACCAGCTTGCGCCAAGGCTTCTTTATTCTTATCTGGAACAATTAAGAAGGAAGATAAAGTTAAAGAAGATTTAATTGATTCAGTTGCTATTCAAGAAGTTAATGTTGATGACAAAGTTGTTCAAAATATTGAAGGTGAAGTTCAAGTTAATAATGAATTAAATCAAGGCGAAAATATAGTTGAAGTGGTTTCAGAAAATAATAATAAACATGCAAAAGAAGTAGAAAAGAGGGAATAAAATTATGATAAATATTGTTTTAGTTGAGCCTGAAATTCCTCAAAATGCGGGAAATATTATAAGAACATGCGCAGCAACTGGGGTTAAGCTTTATATGGTTAAACCATTAGGTTTTGAAGTATCTGATAAGCATTTTAAAAGGGCTGGGTTAGATTATTTTGACATGGCTAACGTTGAAATTATTGAGTCATTTTTTGATTTAGTTAAAAATAATCCTAATTCCGAATTTTATTATGCCAGCACAAAAGCTAATAAAGATTATTCAGAAATATGTTATCCTGATGATTGTTTTTTGGTGTTTGGAAAAGAAAGTTATGGATTAAGTGAAAATATTTTGAAAAATAATTATAATAATTGCATTAGAATTCCAATGAGGGAAAATTGCAGAAGTTTAAATTTAAGTAATTCTGTTGCAATTGTTTTATATGAAGTATTGCGTCAATCTGATTTTAAAGGTTTGAGTAAATCGGGTAAACTTACTGGAAGAATTGAAAAAGATTAATAAAAAAAATTGCATTTTAACTTATTTTGAGTATAATAATTGGTGTTATTTAATAAGGAGGAAATTGTGAAAAATATTTTTGATAGTATTTGGAATTGGTTAATAACTGAAGGAATTAAAGTTGTTCTTGGCTTAGTGTTATTATTTGTTCTTTTCAAGATTATTAACATAATAACAAGAAAATTAGAAAAGGGTTTAAGTAAAAATAAAATTGATAAAACTGTTTTAATTACGGTTATTTCTATTATTAGAAAAGTTTTAAAGATTTTATTAATTGTTAGTTTCTT
>JAZUCB010000039.1:0-2879 GCA_045638985.1 Clostridia bacterium | reverse complement strand
CTGCAATTAGTGCAAAAAATGGAACTAATATAGATGAAGTTTTAAAGCAAATAGTTGAGCAAATTCCAGCACCCAAAGGAGATGAAAACAAACCTTTAAGAGCTTTAATATTTGATAGTTATTATGATAATTTTAGGGGTGCAGTTTCGTTAGTTAGAATTTTTGATGGGAAAATAAAAAAAGGCGATAAAATCAAGTTTTTTGCAACTGGTTCTGAGTATGACACAACTGAAATTGGAATTTTTACTCCAAAGCAACAAGAGGTTGAAGAACTAAGGGCTGGTGATGTTGGATATATTTGTGCTAGCATAAAAAACGTTAATGAAACAAAAGTTGGAGACACAATAACCTTAGTTTCAAACCCAGCAAATGAATGTTTGCCTGGTTATAAAGAGGTTAAACCGGTTGTTTTTAGTGGAATTTTCTGCGTTGATGGCTCAAAATATAATGAACTAAAAGATGCGTTAGAAAAACTAAAATTAAATGATGCTTCTTTAGAGTATGTTCCTGAAGTTTCTCAAGCATTAGGTTTTGGCTTTAGATGCGGATTCTTAGGTTTGCTTCACATGGAAATAATTCAAGAAAGGCTTGAAAGAGAGTTTGATTTAGACATAATAACAACAGCACCAAGTGTTGGTTATTTAGTGCATAAAACCGATGGCGAAATAATTGAGGTTAGTAATCCATCTGAATTGCCAGAAACTCAGAGTATTAATTTTATTGAAGAACCAATGGTAAATTTAACAATGTTCACTCCACCAGAATATGTTGGTCCTTTAATGGATTTGTGTCAGGATAAAAGGGGTCAGCATGTCGACCTTCAATATTTGGATGCAACAAGATGTCAGTTGATATACAAAATTCCTTTAAATGAAATCATATTTGACTTCTTTGATGAATTAAAGTCAAGGTCGCATGGTTATGCTAGTATGGATTATGAAATTGCTGGTTTTGAGCAAAGCGATTTGGTTAAAATGGATATCTTATTAAATGGTGAAGTTTGCGATGCTCTAAGTTTAATTGTTCATAGGTCTAAAGCATATCAAAGGGGTCGTGCTTTAGCTGAAAAATTAAAAGAGGTTATTCCACGCCAATTGTTTGAAATTCCAATTCAAGCAAGTATTGGTAATAAAGTTATTGCAAGAGAAACTGTTAAAGCTTTAAGAAAAGACGTTTTAGCTAAATGCTATGGTGGAGACGTTACTAGAAAGAAAAAATTGTTGGAAAAACAAAAACGAGGTAAAAAAAGAATGAGAAAAATTGGTTCGGTTGAAATTCCAAGCGAAGCATTTATTTCCATTTTGAAAATTGATTAATGAAAGAAATAGGTATTTATATTCATATTCCATTTTGTGTAACGAAATGCAAATATTGTGACTTTAATTCTTATGCTGGCCATGAAAGGTTTTTTAATCAATATGTTGTTGCAATAACTAAAGAAATTTCTATGAATAAAGATAAATATAAAGATTGTGAAGTTTCAAGCATATTTATCGGTGGTGGAACTCCTAGTTGTGTTCCTCAGGGAGTTATTGCAACTATTTTGGCTGAAATAAAAAATAATTATAATATTTTAGAAAATGCAGAAATAACTATTGAATGTAATCCTAATTCTGTTACATACTCAAAAGCACTTGAATGGCATATGGCTGGAGTAAATAGGGTTAGCGTTGGTCTTCAAACGTCAAAAAATAACTTGTTGCGTTTAATAGGAAGAACTCATAATAAACAAGATTATATAAATGCAATCAATATTATAAAATCAGTTGGATTTAAAAATATAAACACAGATTTAATGCTAGGATTACCAAAACAGAAAATGAGTGATGTTAAAAAATCAATTATTTTAGCTAAAGCAGTTGGAAGCAGGCATATTAGCTTATATTCATTAATTCTAGAAGAGAAAACCCAACTTTTTAAAGAGGTTGAAACTGGAGTTATAAAATTACCAAATGAGAAAAAAGTTGTTGGAATGATGGTTCAATCAAATAAATTATTAGAACAACACGGATTTAAAAGGTATGAAGTTAGTAATTATTCAATGTTAGGGTTTGAATGCAAACATAATATTAATTGTTGGAAAATGATAGATTATGTTGGTTTTGGTGCTGGTGCACATAGTTATTTTGAAAATAAACGCTGGAGTAATCTTTGTGGCATTGAAAAATATATAAAAGCAATGCATAATAAAGGCGAAGCAATAGAGTATATTGAAAAATTAAATAAAGAAGATTTAATTGAAGAATATATTATGTTGGGTTTGCGTTTAGTAGAGGGAATTGATATTGAAAAATTAAAAGAAAAAACTGGTTTTGATTTATTGAAAGAAAGAAAACATGAATTAGATCAGTTAATTAAACTTCAATTAGTAAATTTAAGTAACAATTTTTTAAAAGCGACCGAGCAAGGATTTTTATTTTTAAATAAGATTATTGAAATGCTTATATAAGAGGTGGTTATTTGGAAAAATATTCTGATAGTTATGAGTTTCTTCAGTTAATGGCGTTCGCAGAAAGTCAACAATCACAAAATCCAAATTTTGCATATGATTTTTTTGTGCCTAAAGATGGTTCGTTGGTTATGATTACTTGTGATGCATTTAGAGATTTATATAATGAAGTTGAAACTTTATGTAGAGTAAAAGCAAAAGTAGTTGCAGAAAATGGCGCAATAATAACTGCCGGTAAAGCATATTTTAATATTCTTAAAAATAAAGAAATTTGTGAACTGCAAACAATTTCGGATAATAATTCTACTGTTTCACAAATAGGAATTGGTTCACATATGTTGCAAATGATGGAGCAAACGGCACAAAATTATTCAATTCGCCATATTGCAGGTGTTTTTAGTCCTTTTGATGAGCGAATTGCAGATGTAGA
>JAZUCB010000038.1:0-1452 GCA_045638985.1 Clostridia bacterium | reverse complement strand
AATTAAGTTGTTAAAATTTTCTTTTAATAACTTTGTTTGAACATAGTTATTCTCTTTTTGCACAATAATTTTGTTTAGTGAAACTTCATAAGCCACTTTAGTTATAAACTCGTTAGAATTTTCAACTCTCTTTTGATATTCCCTGCTTTGAATTCTACCAATTACTTTAATTTTTTCACCGATTTTGCAGTTTTTAATAAAACGGGCATTTCTTCCCCACGCAATGCAAGGAATATAATCACTTTTATTATAACTTCTATTAACAGCCAATAACACATCGCAAATTTCCCTGTTAAATGGCGTTGTTCTATAAATTGGTTCTTTACACAAATAACCTGTTATTTCAATTTGATTAGGTTCAATATTTTTCTCTAAATCAATAAATTCTCTAACAAATATTGTTAACATCAATTTGCTTTTATTATCTTCCAACTTGTTATAACTTCTAAATTGCCCTGAAATTGCTATTGTTTTGCCAATTACAATTCTATTCTCCATTAATCTTTCACTAATAGTTACTGGAATAATATCATAGCTATCTGATAACCTTTTAATCTTAATTAAAAATTCAAAAAAACTCTCACCAAAAATTTCATGACTAAAAACTGGCTCTGAATAAACTTCTCCAAAAACCGTTACTTTATTATTTTCTAACATAATTTTCTCCTTAATCACTATTTAAATGTTGCACTCCGGCCTGATCAATATAATAATTATCCCAATATATCAATTCACCCACCGAAACAACTTCATACCCCGCATTTAATAATCTTTCTAATAGCAAAGGCAACGCATCTAAAATATGGTCTGAATTATTGTGGCAAAGAATTATTGATCCATTATTCACCCTACTCATAACTCTTTCACATATTTCAACACCACTTAAACCTTTCCAGTCTAGCGTGTCAACATCCCATTGAATGGTTTTAATATTCATATCATCAGCAATATTAATTAGGTCGTTATTATAAGCCCCAAAAGGTGCCCTAAAAAGACTAACATCTTTCTGAGTTATATTCTTAATAAGCTCGCAACTAGTGGATAATTCAAGCGAAACACTTTCCTTAGATAACGTGGTTAAATCAGGATGAGTGTTGCTATGAGTTCCAATTTCAATGTTATTCTCATCAATTAATTTAACTAAATCAGGATATTCTTCAACCCAAAACCCACATAAAAAGAAGGTTGCGTTCACGTTATAATCTTTTAAAGTTTGAATTATTTTTTCTGTTTTATCTGCACCCCAAGCCGAATCAAAAGTTATTGCAACCTTTTTTTCATCAGTTGCAACGTTATAAATAGGAATCAACCTTGGCAGATTTCCAAAATAAATGCTTGCAACTGGTGTTCCATAAACCTTAGTTGAAAGCAAACTAAAACAAACAATAAGCATAAAAACAAATAAAAACGTTTTCTTTTTTAGCACTAAAAATCTCATCAAAGATTACCTCT
>JAZUCB010000037.1:0-2223 GCA_045638985.1 Clostridia bacterium | reverse complement strand
AAATTCAAATTTCGTAATTTAAATTAATCTTAAAATTTTTATATTTATTTTTCTATTATGCAATCGTCAAATGGGCTATAAAAATCGTGAAGAGTGTTTAACTCATGAATATCTGGCTCAACAACTGGCTTAAAATCGTTGTGTTTAGTGAATGCTTTTAAGCTTCTATCATTACATTCGTTAATGGTGGTTGCAAGCATGTTGTGAGTGGGCGTGTAAGCATGGTCAAAGAATTCAATGTTTGATTTTATGCTTGAAATAAATCTGCTTCCAATTCCATTTCCGGTTTGATTTGGTTTAACTGCCAAAAGTTCAATGTAGGTTGAATTGTAGTTATCGTTATCAATAAGTTTTTGGGCTTGTTTTAATGTTAAATAGCCTTCAAGTTCAGAAATTCCTCTTGATTTAAAAAAATCAATATGCGATAAAACTTCATCGCGCTCTAAAATTTTAGAGTTTGATTTTACTAGCGCACTTCCAACTAATTTTCCATTTTCAAACGCATAAAAAACGTTGCGAAAAGGCGATTTTTCTGCGCAACCATTGTAGTAAAAACCAAGAGGCGCTTCGGTGTATTTAAGTAAAAATTTCTTTATTACTGAGCTTCTCCAAGAGTTTAATTCTTGAGTGAACTCGTCAAAAAACTTAGCATCAACGCCTTCTATTCCGTTCACGTCTTCAAACGAACATATTAAAAGATTTGTTTCTTTATCGTTTAAAATTCTCATGGTGTAATCCTTTAATTTAATTTAATTTAATTTAATTTAATTTAATTTAACTAAAAATTTAAGTTTTTGTTATAGTTCTAGGCTGAATTCTGCTTCTTTTTCCATTTGTAATGGTTCTTGGTTAGGTAAAAGTTTGTAGTAGTAGTTGTACTCATCGCAACATGGAACTGGCTTAAATCCGTTGTTTTCAAAAACATGAATGCTAGGTTTGTTTAATTTATTTATTTGAGTAAGTGCGCAATTTTGAGGGCCATTGCCAATAATTTCAACGTTTGCGCAAATGTCATTAACTGTTTGTGTGCCATAACCCTCATTTAATCTATTAGGGTTAACTATTAAATATGCAATTTCTAAATTGTTTTTCTGTGTGTTTGCTTTAATGTTAAGAGCTTCACCCAAATTTAAGTATCTGTCGTTAAAAGGTTGACTGTTGTATAATGTTTTAGCAATATAAGTTCCTAAATCTTTGGCTCCAATTAATGGTGAATTTGGAATTAATAAACTTGTTGCAATGATTTCTTGGTTATCAAAAACAACATAAAGTTCTCTATCTTCAAGTTTGCTAGAGTCTTTTAAAAAATCACCAACTGGCCCATAGAATTTGGTGTCGATAATAAATTTATCAATTTTAGGGTTTTTCCAAGAATTAATTTCATTTATAAAATGTTTTCCTAAATATTGCTCGGTGTCGGTTGGGTTTTTAAAATTTATCCCTCTAAAAAATAATCCTGATTTTGCTTCGAAATTTTTCATAATTTTAATATCCTTTTTTTATTTTTTTATAGTTCTTTATAAAACGTGTTGTAATCCGATAAATCCATTTTAAAAAAAGTTTCAAAACCGTTGTTTTTAAAATGACTTTCGCTTGCAACATTATCTTTGCGAATTCTGGCTATTAATGAAGTGGTGGAAGGTGGTGCAAAAAAATCAATGTTTTTTGAAAGAGTTGTAAGTGTTTGAGAGCCAATACCCTTATGTTGATGTTCGGGATTAACTGCTAAGCAATTAATATAGCAACTATTTGAATGGGCATTTTTAATAATTTCAAGCGCTTTTTTTAAACTCATAAAGTTATCAACTTTGTTAATTTTTAAATGGTTGCAGTGGTCAACGTAGTTAAGTAAACCTCCAAGGTCGTATAATGGTGATTCAGGAGTTAAAAGTGTTGTTGCCACTAGTTCTTGTTGTTTAAAAATAAAATATAAGTCGGGCTTTTTAAAAGTTAAATAAGTATCTTTTAAAAAATTCCCGAGGGGTTCGTTTTCTAATTCTAGGCCTTTAATTATGCTTTCATCAGTCCATGAATTTAGCTGATTAATGCAAAATTGATAAAGCCTTTTATCATCAGATTCTTGCTTAGATGTGCATTCGTCTTTATTGAAATTTCTAAAGGTTAAATCTCCAGAAATTAACTCTCTCATATGTTGTCCACCTTGATTTTTTTGTTGATTTTTATATTAATTGTTGTGTTTTGTGTTTTTGTGTAAGTAATTGT
>JAZUCB010000036.1:0-2840 GCA_045638985.1 Clostridia bacterium | reverse complement strand
TAATAAAATTTTTACATAAACTATTTTTATTTATTTTCATATAATCTTTTTAAAACCCACCACCTCATTTTTTTTGACATTATTTTTTATATTTAATATACTATTTAAAACTTTTATTAGAATAAGGAATGAAATATGGCAAAAGACGATGATTCAAAATATACCACCAAGGTTGGTGCTTTCTTTTTAAAAATGATTTTATGCGCAATTGGAGTTTTTATTGCTTCTTATATTTTCGCAAGCATTATACTATATAAAACAATAACCATCGATGTTGCTCTTTTTTCAAACTCAACCTTTTATTTTATTTTTGCTGTTGCATTCTGCTTAACTCTGGTTTTCTTGCTTTTAAACCTAAGCGATAAATTTAAGGTTGGCGATGGCAAGGCTAGCGTTAAATCAAAAGGCAAACTTTCGAAATTCTACGACACCGATTGGCTTAGTAAAGACGCCTTACAAAAAGACCCAACATTCATGTTCCATACTTACGACCAGCTTTCAAAAAGCACAAAATTAGGAATTCCAATTAGAGCAGAAGTTGTTGGCAGGCAATTGCATGTTAATATGTATAAAAGCATCCACACGCTAGTTATAGGAACAACCGGTTCAGGTAAAACAACCCAATTCGTTAACCCAACCATTCAAATTTTGGGTGAAAGCAAAGCTGGCCCTTGCATGGTTATAACCGACCCTAAAGGCGAACTTTATGATTTGCATAGCGAAAAACTAAGGCAAAAAGGCTATAGAATTATGGTTTTCGACCTTAAAGAGCCTTTTCAATCAACTTGCTGGAACCCGATGACTCGTGCATACGAACTTAATTATAGAGCAAATCATTTAAGTAGTGAAATTATAGTTCATAAAGGTGAAGACCCTAGAGATTTGGGCTTAAGATGCGTTAGCAAAGTTTATTATAACGAATGGTATGAATTTGATGGATTTGCGTTTGCCGATGAACAAAGTTTAAGAGTTCAAATGACTGGATTAAAGCAAAAACTTAAAAATGACGCATTTGAAGATTTAAAAGATATTGCAACTGCACTTTGCCCAATTCAAAGTAATAACGACCCTATTTGGGAACGTGGTGCTAAAGACCTTATTTTAGGAACCATGCTTGCAATGCTTGAAGATAGCGAAAATCCAGACTTGGGCATGACAAAAGAACGCTATAACTTCTATAATCTTTCAAAAATTCTTAACACAAAAGATAACGATGCTTATAACCCAATCAGAAGCATCACCGAATATTTCCAAGGTAGAGGCCAGTTAAGTTTGGCAACTCAACTTGCAAACCAAGTTGTTACCAACGCCGAAAAAACAGCTAAATCATATATGGGTATTGTTACCGATAGAATGGGATTATTCTCAGACTCTGGTATTTGCTATGCAACAAGCATTAACGAAATGGATCTTGTTAACTTTGCAAACGAGCCAACAGCCCTATTTATTAAAATCCCAGATGAAAAAGTAACTCGACACCCAATTGCAACATTATTCGTTTCTCAATTATATAAAGTGCTAGTTGATATTGCCAACAAACGTGGTGGAGAACTTCCAAGAGACGTTTACTTCATTCTAGATGAGTTTGGTAACATGCCTAAAATTGAAAACTTAGAAACAATCATCACGGTTGCGAGAAGTAGAAGAATTTATTTCACTCTAATATTGCAATCTTATTCTCAGTTAACAATCAAATATGGTCAAGACGTTTCTGCAACCATTAAAGATAACTGCAACATCCACGTTTTCATAGCATCAAACGATCAATCAACATTGGAAGAATTTAGTAAACGATGCGGAAACACCAGCGTTGAAACAGAAAGTATTTCAAGCAACTCCGGCAAAAAAGACGATCAATCTTCAACCACAACTTCTATTTCGCTAGACACTCGTCCTCTTATCTACCCAGCCGAACTTGCTAGCCTAAAACCTCAATCTGGTGAATGTATTGTGTCAATTCTTCAACAACCACCAATCAGATCAATGTTTACTCCAAGTTATAAAGCAACTGATTTCTATTATATTAAAAAGGCGCATGATGCATATAAAATGCCTCATCCACTAGACGAACAATCATTGTTTTATGATATCAAAATACGTAACCAAAAAATATTACGTGGCGGAAATAATCAAAACGGTGGTGGCTTAAGAATTTAATATTAAAAAAGCGTTGAACTCAACGCTTTTTTTGTTGTGCATTATAACAAACTTTCAATTATTCTTTTAAATTATTTCCACACAAAAAACAATGTATTTTTTCCAAACTTAACGAAGTTTTTAAAGCACAAATTTTAAATAATCTTACCCACAAAAAATATCTAGCATCCCTTAAAAACAACAAAATACAGTACCTAAAAATCCTTTAAATAAAGCCATTTATAAATATTAATGCAATAACCCCAAACCCTATCAACTTAATATTTCAACTCAAATAAATTATCGCAAACCATTTCTAAACTTACTAAAATTTTCACAAATTAAATTATAACTTTCGTTCGATTTTTAAATCTATATTTTATTCCTCCACAATTCAAATTTTGCACTAAACACATGGCTTAAACCCTAATTCAAAAAATAAAAACGAATATAATTCCATTTATGATAAAAAATATACTATATAATATTTATATATAATCATTAAATGTTTTGTTTTTTTTGAGTGCTATGCTAAAATAAAAAAAGTAATTTGGAAAATTATGTGTTTTTTTGCGTAAAAAACACTGATCCAGTTAAAAAAAATGAAGAATGAAAATGGAGTTTTATTATGCAAAAGTTAAAGAAGAATGGATTAAGTTTTATTATAACCTCTTTTAGTTTAGTGCTTGCAATAGTGCTATCTT
>JAZUCB010000035.1:0-1987 GCA_045638985.1 Clostridia bacterium | reverse complement strand
GGCTCAACTGAGTAATCTGCTCCACCAAAATTATATTCAATAACACTATAATCAGGATTCATATTCTCAAAAAACAAAACAATAAAATTTGATTTTTGAGTGTTTAAAACATTCTTTTGCGCAGAAGTTAAAACATTTTCGCCTACAACATTTAATTTGTTGAACTCATCAGATTTAGATAAACTGATAGAATCTGAATTGAAAAAATCAACATCACCTATTGTTAATTTATTTGATTCATCAACCCACTTAACACTTTCATAAACACAATTTTCTAAATTAAATAGATAAGAAACGATTTCACCACTATTCCAATTAATTCTAACTTCAAAACTTTGTTGATTTATTTTAAGCCCTTTAACTAAACAAAAACCAAATTGTGTGTCATTAGCATTTCTCAAACTAATTGATTTAACAATACTACCATTTTCAATAATTTCCATAGAAGCTTGTTCCCAATCAACATTTGCGTTTTCAAAATATAATGTAACAAAATGATTATAATTGCTATCAGAGAAAGCATTTATTTGAGAAATATTCATTTTAGGCAAATTACCATTAAGAATGAACTCATTTTCAACCATAGAATTAGTTATCTCAACATCACTACTATTAAAAGCAACTGAATTCAACTCAACACTTGAAGTTCTAACAGCAGTTGGCAATTTAATATCTGTTAAGTCAATATTAAAAACTTGTTCAGATCCATTTCCCCAAACAATTGAAATTTTGAATCCACCTTTTTCAATCATTTCAGGCGAAATGCCTTTAATTAACTCAATTGTGTAATTATCATCATTAGCAAATTCTAATGTTTTTGTAACATTTGCAACGCCATCTGTTATTGTAAATGTTACTGATGCTATTGATGTTTTATAAGCAGTTGAATAATCTAGTGTTAAATTCAAAGGAATAAAATAATTGTATAAATTATTATTAAAATAGTCTTTTTGAGTATCAGAAACAGAAGTTAAAAATCCTGAAACTTCCCAATTATTTAAGTTAACATTATTAATATTTAATGAACCTTGTTCAAACTTAATGTTTTCATCAACAAGAATATCTTTAATTTCAATCTTAGTCTTTGGAGTTGTTACACTAACAACTAAAGATGAAGATGATGAATAGTTAGTTGAAGATTTTCTTCTAACATACACATTATAATTTGTGTTTTCATCTAAATTTTGAAAAATGTTTGAATCTTGCCAATTTTGTGCACCGTTATTTTTACTTATGCCATATTGCAAGTTTTCAATGTTGTTAAGATTATTAACAATTATTTTATTGCTATATGCTTCAATTGTTATATCTTTATCTGCCCCAAGAACAGGTTTTTCTTGAGAAATACTTGTTATATTCACACTTGCAGTTGGTTGAACTAAAACATAGTTTGAAATATCTTTACCTTCAATTTTAAAATCATAACATTCAACAGTGTGATTACCTGCATCAACATTCAATCCTTTAATTCTAGCCTTCGCATTATCTGAATTTAAAGTAACATCTTCGCCTGGAACAACACCTTTTAGCACTAAATCAGAAATATTTGAAATTTCCACAACTCTGTTGCCTTCTTCATATTTTCTTGATCTAATATACACTTTATCAATAGTTAATTTTTTTGGAAGTATTTTATACTTTCTAACTATAGTTCCTTTATACTTACCTTTCAATTTAACTCTAGCAGTTGCTTCTCCAACATTGATATTGTTTGAAGCATAAACTTCATAATCTTTGCTAGAAACATTTTCACCATTAATTTGCAATAGCGCAACAATTGGAACTTGCTTTTCACCGTTATACTCAAATTCTGTTAAGTTAAATGCCAATTTAACATCAACATCATTGTTATTAATGTTTAATTCACCACAACCAACTAAAAGCACACCACTAAAGATTATAAGTAAGATTGGTAAAATTAAGCTAAATATCTTTTTCATAAATCACCTTTTAATATAATTTTTGCATTGTTTAATAAGATATAAAT
>JAZUCB010000034.1:0-9514 GCA_045638985.1 Clostridia bacterium | reverse complement strand
AAGTATGGATAAAAATTTAAATAATTATTCAATTCATTTTTTAAGGGCTATGGCTAGAAAAATGAATATAAAATCACCGTCAACATTAAAAAAATCTGAATTAATAGAAAAAATTATAAAATCTGAACGTATTGAGATTCCAAAAAGGTTAGGAAGAAAACCCAAAATTTTTTGTGATAATAATTCAGAAGAATATTTGCGTGAAATAATATTAGAATTAAGTAATTTGAAGGAAATTGTTGATATTTATTTAATAAAATTAAATAATTTATTAAATTTATAGAGAAAATGTCATAAAAACCTCTTGTTTTATGGAAAAATTCGTGTTATTATAAAAAAAATGAATGGCGGTGGTGTTATGAGTGATTTTGATAAAGATATGCAACCAGAAGTTGAAAAAGTTGAAGCACAAGGTGCTGAAGTTGTTGAATCTCAACCTGTAAATGATAGAGATTTTTTTAATAATTTAGTAAATGCTACAGCTGGTGGAAATATAGATGATTTGATGGGAAATACTGTTGCTGTTGGGTTTGCCAATGCTTATTATAAATTATTAGAGGGTGGAAAATCTCCTAAAGAAGCTATTACTGAATTGTTATTTGGTGATAGATTTAGTAAAAAAGCGAAAACAACAGAGGATGAGCCTAAAAAGGGTAGGTTTGGAAGAAAAGTTAAAAACGCTACCAACGAATCTGAGGCTACCAAAGTATCTGAAGATGTTGAACAAGAAAAAGAAAAAAATAGTGGTAGTCTACAAAATAGTGGTCTAAATTCTTTATTATATACCATGAGCTTATATGGTCCTGATTTTAATGGTGTTCTTACACACGACCCTGATCATATAGCAAAGTTAGTTGCTGATAAGATCGAAGAGCAAGGTGGTATTGATAAAGTTTCAGTTTGGAGTGTTGCAAGAGCTGTTTTGTGGCCATCTAAGGTTAAAGATGAGGTTGAGGCTGAGCAAAGCCAAGAAAATGATGCATCTCAAGCAGATGGCGCTGAACAAGAATCAGATTCTACTTTTGCAGATAGAATTGCAGCTGATGTGAAAAAAGGAAGGGCACCATTAAGAACTCTTTTGGCTTTAGATATGCTTAATAAAGTAAAAGGACGCCAAAGTGCTGATGCTATGGATGCTGATTCTGCTGGTGCAGATGGTGCTGATTTAGGAATGGACGATGACGGAATGGGTCCTAATGAATAATTTAATATTTTAAAATTTGAACTAAACATGGCTGATTTGCTATGTTTAGTTTTTTTAAGATGAAGCATAGTGGCTTTTATGTTTTGGTTAATTTGTTTTTAGTTGCTTAATCTTATTAGTTTGGCGATAAAAAGTTGTTGTTTTTAAATAAATGTTTTTAATAAAAGATTGCTGATTTAGGTGGTTTAAATTTGGGTATTGCAAAATGAATTAATGTGTGGTAAAATATTTTGGAATTATAAGAGGTGGATATGAATAATACTGAAATTTTTTATAATCATATGTTTAAGTTAATTAAATCTGGCAAAGTGCCTATGGAAATTCGTAGAAATGGGTTTATGGCTGAAAAATATGATATTAATAGATATGCACTAAATCTTTTACTGCAAATGAATTATGTTAAAAAAAATCCAGATGCAAAGGTTATTTTTTCACCAGAAAATATTGGGCAATATATTAAAGATGGTGGATTGGAAAAACCAATTATGGGTTCAGTTATGATGCAAGAATTCAATCCAATAACTGGACGAAAACTTTCATCTTCAAACTTAAAAAGTGAAACGTTTGATATTTTATATCCTACTCAATCAAAGAAAGATCCTAACATATATTTGCCATCTAAGTCGTTAATTTTAGGTGCTAGAGTTCCAGGGCAAGTTGTTCCACCAGAGGGATTGCTTTTAGAAGACATTCCTGCTCAAGAGGGAATTAAAAAGGTTGTTTTCCCAGGGGATGTTATGTTTTTTCCTTATGATGCAAACAAGAGTGTTTCTTTGCAAGTTGATAAATATGCTGATTTGGGTGCTAAATATGAATCATGGGGAATTGATCCACCTAAATGGATGCCATGCTATGAAGATGGTGAGTTTAAAGACGCAAGAATGCAAACCTTTTATGCAGAATATGATAATTGCATGGAATAAAACTGCTGTTTGAGGTTAGAGATATGAGTTTTATGGAGCAGTTTTATAAAATAATGCTAGACTTGATGATAAATGAAAAAGTTGAAACAAAAACATATAGAAATGCTGATGCAACGAGTGCTTATTTTATTAACAATAAGTTTTTGAATTATATTGATCAAATAAAGAGTGGAGCTTTACAAAGTGAATTTGCATATAAGTTTTCAGGTGAAAATTTAGCAAATTATATAAAAGAAGGTGGGCTTGATGGCCCAATTGCTGGATCTATTTTAGTTCAAGATTATAGTTTTGATGGAGAGAAGAGAAAACCTAAGATTTTAACTATTGATGATTTTAAAAGAACCTATGTTAGGCAATCTTCATTAGGGGAAAATAAGTTTTTTAGGGATAATCTTATTATGGTGGGTGCAGAAGTTCCTGAATGGTTAGTTGTTGGAGATTTTGAATTGGAAGGGGTTTCTGGCAGTAGCTTTTATGAAAAAGTCACAAAGGTGAAGGCTGGTGATAAAATTTTATTTCCGTTTGATCCTAATGACGATATGAAGAAGCAATTGGAAGAATATGTTTTAGTTGGATCTGATCAACCTTATTGGACAATTGATAGGGAGCATATATATAAACAATGCGATGGAAATGGTTGGTTTTTATCAAATCAGGTTTATGATTTTTATGAGCAAGATAATGAGCATTTTTTAAGTTTTGAAGCAGATGAAGATGATGAATTTGCGCATGATTTTGATGAGTTAGAAGATGACATTGAAGAGTTGGAAAAATTTGGTGAATATTTGCCAGAAGAATTTGAAGATGAAGATTCTGATGACACCAATAAGGAAATGTGATTTATATTGTTAAGTTTATTGGTAATATTATTTAAATAATCATTATATTAAATTAAAACGTAATAAAAAAACACGGTTTAAATTTACCGTGTTTTTTTGTTATTTTATTATTTTAAAGCTTCATATGCTTTAACAGCTAAAGAAACTGTTGCACCAACCATTGGGTTATTTCCCATTCCGATGTAGCCCATCATATCAACGTGAGCAGGAACGCTTGAAGAACCTGCAAATTGAGCATCAGCGTGCATTCTTCCCATTGTGTCGGTTAAGCCGTAGCTTGCAGAACCTGCACCAACATTATCTGGGTGAAGAGTTCTACCAGTTCCACCACCAGATGCAACTGAGAAGTAGTTTTTGCCATTTTCAACGCACCATTTTTTATAGATGCCTGCAGTTGGGTGAGTGAATCTAACTGGGTTAGTTGAGTTTCCTGTGATTGAAATATCAACTTTTTCGTGTTGCATAACTGCAACGCCTTCAGTTGTGTCTTCACAACCATAAACTCTAACATCTGCTTTATAAGTGTTTGAGAAAGGAGTTGTTGATAATATTTCTAATTTTTGAGTTTCAAAATTGTATCTTGTTTTAACGTATGTGAAACCATTAATTCTAGAAATGATATATGCAGCATCTTTTCCTAAACCGTTTAAAATAACTCTAAGTGGAGTTTTTCTTGCATTGTTTGCGCTTCTAACAATACCTAGAGCACCTTCTGCTGCAGCAAAGCTTTCATGACCAGCAAGAAGGGCGAAACATGTTGTGTTTTCATTCAATAATTTAGCACCTAAATTTCCGTGGCCTAAACCAACTTTTCTTGAATCTGCAACGCTTCCTGGAACGCAGAATGCTTGCAAACCAATACCAATATTTTTAGCGCAATCTTCAGCACTTTTTTCGCCTTTTGTTAGGGCGATTGCTGTTCCCATTGTGTAAGCCCATACTGCGTTTTCAAAGCAAATTGGTTGAACGCCTTTAACTATTGCGTCAACATCGATTCCAGCTTTATCGCAGATTTCTTTACATTTTTCTAGGCTTTCAATGTTATATTCTTTAAGAACTTTATTTATATTATCAATTCTTCTATCGTAACCTTCAAATTCTATCATAATTCACCGCCTTAATCTTTCCTTGGGTTAATAACTTTAACAGCATCTGCAAATCTGCCATAAGTTTTAATGCTTTCTTTATATGCTTCTTTAACGTCTTTTCCAGCGTTTATTAATCTCATCATGTTGTTTAGGTTAACATATTCATAACCGATGATTTCGTTTCTATCGTCTAGAGCAAGTTTTGTTGTGTAGCCTTCAGCTGTGTTTAAATATCTTGTTCCTTTTTCTTTTGTGCTGAAAATTGTTCCAACTAGGCTTGATCTATTTTTTCCTAAATCGTCTAAGCTTGAACCAACTGGCAAACCGTTATCTGAGAATGCAGATTGAGTTCTACCATATGCAATTTGAAGGAATAACTTTTTCATTGCATCGTTAATAGCATCGCAAACAAGGTCAGTGTTTAATGCTTCAAGCAAAGTTTTGCCTGGAAGAATTTCTGCTGCCATTGCTGCAGATTGAGTCATACCACTGCAACCTAAAGTTTCAACTAAAGCTTCTTCAATAATTCCATTTTTAACGTTTAAAGTTAATTTGCAAGTTCCTTGTTGAGGAGCGCAAGTTCCACAACCATGAGTGAAACCGTTAATTTGATTAATTTGGGTAACTTTATCCCATTTGCCTTCCTGCGGAATAACTGCAGGTCCGTGTGCGTCTAAGTTTTTAACTTTGCACATTTCTTGTACTTCTTTAAGTGTTTCCATAAACAAACTCCATTTTATTTTTTAGTAACAAAGTTATTATAACAAATTATATTTGAAAATTAAACTTTTTTAAATAAAAATAAAACAAACATTAATAACTTTTTTTTAAAAAAACAACTTTATTTAAATAAAAATTTGATAATTGGCTATTTTTTCTTTATAATATTGATATATGAAGTCGATTAGTGAAAAATTGGAAAATTTATATGAAATAAATAAGTCTAAGTTTTATGGAAAGGCGTTTCCTGTTTTTTCTATTGATGAAATAAAAGAGATTTTGAAACAAACCAGAGAAGAACACTTTCATGCAACGCATGTTTGCTATGCATATGTTTTAAACGGAAATGAAAAATGTTCAGATGATGGAGAACCTTCAGGAACAGCTGGTAAGCCAATTTTAGATGTTATAAAGAAGAAAGGTTTAAATAACATTTTAATTATTGTTATAAGGTATTTTGGTGGAATAAAGTTGGGTGCTGGTGGGTTAACTAGGGCATATTCAACAACGGCTAGTGAGGTTTTATCGAATGCGAAATTCGTTGAAATAGAAAAGGCAAAATTATTTAATTGTTTGCTTTCATATAAGGATATTTCTAAGTATGAAAAATCAATTATTTCAAATTCTGCTATTAGAGATTTTAAACCTAAATATGATGAATATGTTGATGATAAAATAAATTGTGAGTTTATATTACTTAATAATAATGAATTGCCAATGCCTTTGATTGATGCTAAGTTTATTAAAGAAATTGAGGTTATGAAAGATGCTAATAACTAAGATTGAAGTTCAAAAAAATAACAAAGATAAGTGCAATATTTATGTTGATGAAGAGTTTCAAACGGGGCTTCATTTAGATGTTTGCATTAAATATGGATTAAAAGCAGGAAAGGAATTAACTCAAGAAGAATTAGAAAAAATCACTTTTGAAAGTGATAAGATTTTGGCGCTTTCAAAAGTTACTAATTATATAAACACGGCTTTAAAAACAGAGAAACAAATTAGAGATTATATTTATAAAAAGGGGTATTCTAAAGAAGTTTGCTCGTATGTTATTGCAAAACTTAAAGAATATAATTATATTGATGATCAAAATTATGCAAGGGCATATATTGAATTAAATAGCAAAAAAATGGGAGCATTAAAATTGAAGGCTAATTTGCTTTCAAAAGGCATTGATAAAGAAATTATTGAAAATTTATTAAATGACCTTGAAACTGATGATGAAATCTTGTATAATATGGCTACCAAATATATGAAGAACAAAGAAAACACTTTAGAAAACCAAGTTAAACTTACTAGGTTTTTGGCTGGCAGGGGTTTTTCCTTTGATGAAATAAATAAAGTTGTTGATAAAATAAAAAGAGGTGAAATATGTTAGTTGGAATAGATGTTTTAGATGTTATGAGAATGGAAAAATTTATTCAAAACGAACATTTTTTAGGCAAATATTTTACTCCATATGAGGCGGCTTACGTTAGTAAAACTATTAGAAAAACTCAAAGTTTAGCCGGAATATATTGCGCTAAGGAAGCTTTTTTAAAAGCGCTTGGAATTGGGTTAAATGGGGGTATTGATCTTAATCAAATTGAAGTTAATCACGATGATAGGGGCAAGCCATATATTAAATTAACCGATAGTGCAAAGTTGATTGTTGCGGCATCGGGAATTAAAGATGTTCAAATTAGCATTTCTCACACAGATGAAGTTTGCACTGCTATTTGCATTATGCAATAAAATTTAAATATTTTTTATGATTTTAACCAAACTACTATTAGTTTGGTTTTTTTATTTTGCAAGCAAATTTTGTGAGAAATAAAATGTTTGTCTGATTATATAAAAAGGTAGGGAAATATGGGTGCATTTGAAAAGTTAAAGAATAAATATAAAACACTGGTTAATAATATGAAAAAGCCTAGCAAGAACCAATTGAATAAAAATAATCATATTATAAGTGAGCAAGAATTTATTGAGGCATGCATTGATTATTCTAATGCTTTTGGTGAAGAAATTGTTAAAGATTTGAATTCAACGATTGACGTTGATAATCAAGGTTTTGAAAAATATGAAAATTGGATTATAAATGGAGATTAAGCGAGGAGATATATTTTATGCTGATTTGAGCCCTGTTGTTGGAAGTGAGCAGGGTGGAAATAGGCCGGTTTTAGTGGTGCAAAATAATGTTGGGAATAAATATAGCCCAACAGTTATTATTAGTGCTATAACCAGCAAAATATATAAAGCCAAAATTCCAACACATATTGAGCTTAGTGCTAAAGAATATGGGTTGCCTAAAGATTCGGTGGTTTTGTTAGAACAATTAAGAACTATAGATAAGATGCGTTTAAAAGAGAAAATTACCTCGCTAGATGAAAATAAAATGCAAATGATAAATAATGCCTTAGAGATTAGTTTGGGGTTGTTAAACCTGGGTTTTTAGCGACAATATTTTTAAGTTTATGCGATTAGTTAATTGAAATAGAATTGACTAATTTTTTTTATAAATATATAATCAATCAAGAAGAAAAGGTAAAAATAATATGGATAAAGAAGAGTTTAATAAAAAAGAATTTAAAGTGTTTGGCTTTAAATTTAATTTGAAATATACATTGATTGGTTTATGCGTTGCAGTTGGAATGTTGGCAGTGCTTTTAATTGTTGATAATTTCATAACGGATGTTAGCTGGTATGGCGTTATTATTGGTTGTGCTTTTTTGGTTGCCTTATTTGTTGCACTTCAAATGCTTCCAATAAAAGGATATAAATCTGAAATGGCTTATGATTTGCTTTGGTGGATTTTTCCTTTTGCGATTGTTGGAGCAAGGGCATACTTTGTTATTTTAGAAAAAATGCCTTTATTTTGGGATGCATTTAAAATATGGAATGGTGGAATTGCAATCTATGGTGGAATAATTGGTGGTGCTATTGGTGCAATTATTTGTTGTTTGATTAAAAAAGTTAACATTATTAAAGTATTTGATGTTTTGGCACCTTGTTTAATAATTGGTCAGGCGATTGGAAGATGGGGAAACTTCATTAATCAAGAAGTTTATGGGTTTGAAGTTACAAATTCTGCATTTCAGTTTTTCCCTATTTCAGTTTACATAACAAAGTATGGTTTGAATGAGTGGCATTTGGCAACTTTCTTTTATGAGAGCATTTGGAATGTGGCGTGGTTCTTTGTTTTAGTGAGTATTTGCAGAAAATGTAAAATTCATGGTGTTTCAACGTGCGTTTATTTAATAAGTTATGGTGTTGCAAGATATTTCTTGGAAGGCCTTAGAATGAAAGAGTTTATTTTGGCTGGAAATTCTGGTATACCAACTTCGCAATTGGTTAGCATTATTTGCGTTGTTATTGGTTCTGCTGGATTAATAGCTTTATTAGTTAGGAATATTTACAAAAATAAAAAAGCGGAGGGTGAAAAAAATCAAACTGAACAAAATTAATATTCTAAATATAATTAATTTAATATTATTTGTGTGTGCAAGTGTTTTTAGTGTTGTGCAAATTTTTACTGGGTTTATTGGGATTAACACTAAAGATTTTTGTATTTTGATTTTTTTGGTGGCAATTTCTTTTTCACTTTTAGCTAAGGGTTTTTTATTTAAATCTTCAAACTCTATATGGTTTGGTTTGATTATTATTTCTTATGCAATTTTCATGTGTTTAACCATTTTTTATAAAGAGATGATAGATTTTTACGCGTTTGCATTTTTGGCATTGCCGGTAATTTTTTCAATCATAGTAGGTGTTATTTTTAAAGAATGGATTTATGTTAAAATTGGAATTTTCTTAATTTTTGTTTGTGTTCCGGTTTTGCTTTTTAATTTAAATGTTATTGGTGTTTGGTTATTTATAATTTTGTTAATAGCTTTTGGTATTGTTGGCTATTTGTTGCAAATGCTTGTGAAGTTTAATAAAAATAGTTAGAGGGGTTTATGGCAAAGTTTGATTTTGAAAAAAAGGGTTATTCAATTGAGCAGGTTGATAATTATATTAATGCAATTACAATGAAATATGAACAAAAGCTAGCTGAGCAAAAAGATAGAGTTGTTTCATTAAAAAAAGAAAACGCTATGCTTGAAGAAAGATTGCAATCTTTTGATAATAAAGATAAGCAAATTTCGCAAGCATTGGTTTTTGCAGTTGAAAAAGCAGAGCAAATTGAAAAAAGTGCTAAAAGAATATATGAGCTTGAGGTTAAAAGAATTAGAATTTTATATCAAAGGCTTTTAGATATTATTGTTGAAATAGAAGAATATTCTCCTCAAATTTTAAATTATGGATCTATTTCGGCAAGTGTTTTAGAATTGAAAGATAATATTGTTAAAGTTATTGAAAAAGATTCTGCCAATATGGGCATTGGTGTTAAAGATTATTTGAAGCAGATGGGTGGCAGTTATATTAAAAATTTACTAAATAAAATGAGTTATGCAGTTCAGTCGGCCAAAAATGAGCAGGCAAAAGATGTTAGTGAGGTTGAAAAGCAGGTTGCCGAAGATAGCAAAAAAGAAAATGCAAGGCTTGCTAATATTTCTAAAAGGCTTCAAAGTATTAATGGAATTTTAAGTGGGAATGGCAGAGATTTGGAGGCATTCTTAAAATCAGACGAGATGAGATCAATGCCAGTGGTTAAAAAATATTCAGAGGAAAAAGAAACTGAATATAAATTTGACTTTGATGATGCTATGAATCCTAAAGAAAATTTAGATGAAATTATGAAAGCTTTTGATTTTT
>JAZUCB010000033.1:0-1345 GCA_045638985.1 Clostridia bacterium | reverse complement strand
CATCAATACAACTTATTTTATTTTTATTTAAAAAGTTGCTCAAATTGCTCTCATAATCAACTGACCCAACCAAAACAACCCGATTATCACTAACTAAAACAATTGAATTAGATGTGTATTGTTTAAATGGCGAACACGCTTCAACATTATAATAACTTTTCGGTATAACATTAACAACAAATAAAATAACTGCAAGAGCAACAATCGGCAAACAGATAACACACTTTGTTTTGGCTTTAACAAGCAAATAATTTGATATCAATAATGCAACTAAACATAAAACCAAGCTCAAATGCCCTGTTGAGAAAGAGTTAAAAACACCAAATTTAATTCCAGAAACCAAATCACAAAAACAAACCAATAAATGAATAAAAAATTCAGGAAGCTTTAGAATAAAAGCCATGAAAGGTAAAATTGCACAAAGTATAATAAAACAAAATAACATAATATACATTACTGAAAACAACGGCAAAACCACCAGATTAGATATTATTCCTAACAAACTAACCTTATTAAAAATAGTTGTTGTTATTGGCAAAGTTAATAAATTAATTGCAATTGATGGTGCCAAAACCGAACTAATACTTTTATGAACTTTAATCTTTATTAAAAATTTATTAACATACCCACTAAAGAAAAACAATGCAAAAACACAAACAAAAGTTAGTTGAAATCCAACGTCAAACAAATTTATTGGATTTATTAATAAAAGCAAAGACCCTGCCAAACACCATGAGTTCAACTTATCATTTCTTAATCCAAGAACATCTGAACCAAAATAAATTAAAAACATTAAACTAGCTCTTAAAACACTAGGAGAAAAATCACAAATATAAGAATTTAAAATTAAAAATAAAGAAACAATTGCAAATGCAACATATTTGTTAGATTTAAATTTTTTCAACATAAAAACTAAAAGAGCAACAAGGATTCCTATATGTAAACCCGAAACAGCAAGTATGTGTGAAATTCCAGCATAACTAAATAAATCACTAACCTCATCAGTAACACCAGAGGAATCTCCAAATAAAACACCGTATGCAATTGGAGCATTTTCTTCACCCATTGTTTTATTTAATAAATCAAACACCCTATTTTTTAACCTTTGCTTAAAACTTACTTTATTTGATAATGTTTCAATATTAGATTCATCACTAACTTCAAATTGAATGTTGCCATTTTGAATAAAATCAATCAAATTATAATTGTTCCTATTCCAGTGCGAAAACTTAATTAAGCCAGTTAATTTAACTTCACTACCAATTTTAACAGAATAATTATTTGAATTGCATTTAACTGAAATTGGATTATTTAAAATATAATTTTTACCATTATAATTAATTTC
>JAZUCB010000032.1:0-2740 GCA_045638985.1 Clostridia bacterium | reverse complement strand
TGAGTATGTTTATAATGTTTATATTAAAGGTATGTTATTTTTTGATAATTTAAGAGAAATGCTAGGTGATAAAGATTTCTTTAAAGGGTTGAAAGAGTACTATGCAAAAAACGCATTTACCAATGCAACAAGCCAAGATTTGCTAATGGCATTTGAAAAAGTTAGCGGTAAGAATTTGGAGGGAATATTTGATAGTTGGATCAATGGAAAAATTTCTATATTAAGTGTTGAGTAGAGATTGATTAATAATTATATATTTGGTAAAATGATTGCATCACAAAAGAAAGGATTTATTTATGAGAGTTTGTTCTTTAGCAAGTTCTTCCAAAGGTAATAGCACTTTAATATACACAGAGTCTGGAGCAATTTTAGTTGATGCTGGAATCACCTTGTTGGAACTTGAGAGAAAATTGGCAAAGCTTAAACTTGAGCCAGAAAAAATTTCTGCAATTTTAATAACTCATGAGCATAGTGATCATATTAAGGGTGTGGGGGCTTTTTCTAGAAAGTATAACGCTAAAATATATTGTCATATTGATGCATCAACTAGCTTGCGTGGAAAATTAGGAAAAGTTAAAGATGAAAATTTTATTTGTTTTTCAGATTTTCCCTTTGAGATTAATGAATTTAAAATTCAAGCATTTAAAATTCCGCATGATGTTCCATGTTGTGTGGGATATAATATATTCTGGAATGATAGAAAGGTTAGTATTCTAACAGACTTAGGTTATGCAGATGAAAGTATTGTTAGTTATTTATATAATTCAAAGATTGTTATTTTAGAATCGAATCATGATGAAAAAAAACTTTTAAATAATCCTAAATATTCTTTTATGCTAAAACAAAGAATTCTTGGCAAACAAGGTCATTTAAGTAATATTGCGTGTGCAAAAGTTATCTGCGATTTAGCAATGAATAATGTTACTCAGGTTTTGCTTGCGCATCTTAGTGAAGAAAATAATACTCCACAATTGGCTTACAACACGGTTTGTGAATATTTATTGGCGTGTGGAATTGAGCCGGGAGTTAATATTAAGATTGATGTTGCAGGAGCAAACATAATTGGACCTATATTTCGAATAAAGTAATATATGTAAAAAAATAAAAAACTCAAATATCATGTTTGAGTTTTTTTTAAATAATAAAAGTTTACTTTTTGCACATATTAAAGATATGAGGATTGGGTATGAAAAAGTCTATTATAATAACAACTGCATTAATAATTTTATCTGTAATATTTTTTATATCATGCGAAAACACAAATAATAACTTGGATATTAATTCAAATGTTGATATGAGCGAAAGATTAATATCTGTTGAAGAAGTTTTAACAACTGAACGATTGGCTGAAATTATTTCTCCAGCTGTTGTTGGTATTTCAAGCACAACGGCGAGTGGAGAAAGCGTGGGTTCGGGAGTTTGCGTTGGAAAAGGTGGCCATATAATAACTAATGCTCATGTTGTTGTTAATCCAAATACTTTGAAACTATATTTATTCAATGGTGACGTGGTTAATGCTAAGCAAATTTTTAGAGATGAAAGTTTAGATATTTCAATTTTGAAATGTGAAAAGAATTTACCTTATTTGGCGCTAGGAGATTTAGATCAAGTTGAGGTGGGAGAAGATGTTTTAGCTGTTGGAACGCCAATTAGCTTGCTTTTAAAACATTCATTTACTAAAGGCATTGTTAGTGCGTTAAATAGAACTTTAAGGGTTAGTGGTGAAGATGGTGATTATTATATGCAAAATTTAATTCAACATGACGCCAGTTTAAATCCTGGGAATAGTGGTGGTCCACTTATTAATTCAAACGGGGAAGTTATTGGAATAAACACTCTTAAAATATCAAGCACAGAAGGAATAGGTTTTGCAATTCCAAGCTTAAGTTTTAAAAGTTTGCTTGAAAATTATATTTCAGACGAAAGCTATAAAACGCCATTTATAGGTTTTTTTGGATATGATGCAGAAATTGCTAATTATTATCAATACACAAACGAGAAAGAAGGTGTTTTTGTTGTTGATGTTTCAAATAATAGCCCAATAAAACAAGTTGGCGTTGAAAGTGGAGATGTTGTTTTTAAAATAAATAATGTTAATGTGTCTAACATTTTAGAGTTGAGAAATGAGTTGTTTAAGTATAAAATAGGCGATAAAGTTGAATTGCATTATAAAAAGAATGGAATGGTTTACGTTGGAGAATTGATTTTGAAAGAACATCCAGTTAATAATATTTCAAGCAATATTGAATTAGTTAATAATGCAAATTAATTATTTTAAAAAATGAATAAAAAATTAACGAAAAAAGGAATAGTTATAGTCAACTATTCCTTTTTTTGTTCAACCCACTCAAAATGTTATTGTATTTTGCTTATATTTATTATATAATATATTAATTATGAGTATTTAATTGTTAAAAACTTAAAAGGGTTTGCAAAGATGAGTAAGAATTTGAAAAACAAAAATAAAACAAAAATAAATAAAGCAACGAAAGAAACTGAGAGCACCCAAGTTGCTAATGCAAATAAAAGTTTTGATGCAAAAGTTGAAATTAAAGGTTATGGGTTTAATGATGCATCTAAAGTGTTTTTATATGATGTTTTCATTAAGTTAGTTGTATCTTTTTTTATAATTTATTTTATTTCATCAATTGCAGAGCTTAGAGGTGTTGCATATTTTGACTTTGTTAGAAGTAATTTATTGATTGGAATATTATTAACTTTGGTTTCTCCAGTAATTTTA
>JAZUCB010000031.1:0-2352 GCA_045638985.1 Clostridia bacterium | reverse complement strand
GTTGGCAAAAAATGTTTATAAGTTTAAAAAATAAAAATACCTAAAACTCCTGAAAATAGAATTAATATAATTGGAGATATTGGCTTTTTAAGAATGTATTTATATAGAATTGCAGTAAATGTTATGGCGTTGAAAATTATTAATCCTTTCCAGTTGAAAACAAATGTTGAATCAATAGTTGTTATGTTTAATATAGTTGTTAAAAATATTGAAATTGCAGTTGCTATGATTAACGCAATGAAAACTGGTTTTATGCCATTTAAAAGGGCATTTATTGCTGGGTTTTTGGTTAAATTTTTAAAAAAGTGGGCAACTAATATCATAATAATAAAACATGGAAGAACAACGCCTAATGTTGCAACTATTGCGCCTAAAACTCCTGCTTGAGAAGACCCCACAAATGTTGCCATATTAATTGCAATAGGCCCTGGGGTTGATTCGGAAACTGCTATAAAATTTAGTAATTCATCTAGAGTTAACCATCCATGATTTAGGCATTCTTCTTTTATTAATGAAATTATTCCATATCCACCACCAAAAGCAACAGTTCCAATTTTAAGGAAAACTAAAAATAAATTAAGTAAGGTCATTATTCGTTCTCCTTATTTGAATTTTTTAAACTTCTAATTTTTTGGATTGAAAAGAAGGTTAACCCTAAAACAGCACCAAAAATAATGTAGAAAATTGATGAAAATTGAATTGAAAGCAAGCTAAAAGTTATTGTGCAAGTAATCGTTGCAATGAAAATTATTATATTCAATGCAGTTTTTTTAACTTGTTTAAATAATTTTAATCCGGCAGAAAATATTAGATAAATAACGCACACTTGAATGCCTTTAAATGCATTTGCGATCCATTCAATTTCTAAAAATGAATTGAAAAATAATGATATTAAATAGATTATAACAAATGATGGCAAACACATTGCAAGTGTTGCAACAATTGCACCTAAAAAGCCATTGCTTTTATATCCAATATAAGTTGAACAATTTATTGCAATAGGGCCTGGTGTTGATTCGCTAATTGCTATTAAGTTTAAAAACTCATCGTTTTCTATCCATTTTCTTTTTGAAACAAATTCGTTTTCAAAAATGCTAATCATTGCGTAGCCTCCACCAAAAGTGAAAAGTCCAATTTTTAGCATTGAAAAAAACAATATAAATAAAGATTTTATTTTACTCATTTTATCACCTTTGAGTAGTTTAGCACAAAGAAAGAAAAACTCCAAAGAGTTAGTTGATAATATTTATTTGTTTTAGGTGATGATTAAATTTGGATTCTTTTATATTTTGATAAAAAAAGAATGCAAAGTTTTGCACTCTTTTAGTGTTTATATTTCATCGCATCTGCCATCAAGGTCGTAGTGAAAATGATCTTCAGCAACTCTTCCTGTTAAGATTGTTTCTTTAGCATCTTTTAGTGGTTGAATTGCGTTTGCAACAACATATGATTCTTGCTGAATCATGCTTTCTGCGAACTCAAAATTTCTCTCGCCCAAGTTGCTTGTGTCATGAATTTCGCCACTATTTAATTTTTCTAAATAGTCTTGAAGTTGGTTAATTGTGTTGCCTAAAGTTACTACAATATCAGGTTGTTTTTTTTGTTGTTTTTCTTTCTTTTTATTATTTAAATATTCTTTGATTCCCACTGTGCTCTCCTTTTGTTTTATCTTTTATTTTTTCTATAAGTGATAAAGCGATTCCAAATAAGATTTAATTGATTTTCGTTATAATAATTTTTAAGTTAACAAATTTATTTGCTTGAAACATCAATTACATCTAAATTGAAATCATCTTGGTGAAATTTAATTTTATCACTGCTATAATCAACAAATTCTCCGTAATTGGCAATAGGCGTTTTGGTGTTGACAATGTCTTGAGGAAGTTGTTGCAAGCCATAACGATAGTTTTTGTTTTCCTTAGATAAATTATATGCGATTTTCAAAGCGGTGAATGGGTTAGTGCAATAGTAATCGCTCGCGCCAACCATAACAACTTCTTGCGAATCGTTGTTTTCAAGTTCTGCATTTCTTTTTAATTTGTAATATATTCCGATGTTCATTTTTCCACTGTTAGATTTTGAAGAGTTGTTAAAATTAGCAGCACTAGAGAAAGAGGTTTGATCGTTTGATGGGTCGTGAATTTGTGATTGTGGGTTAGATTTTAATAAATTATAATATATTCCAATATTCATTTTTCCACTCCTAAGTTTACTGCTGGTATTATATCATAATAGAAAATGAATTTCAATAGTGAATAGAAAATTTAAGGTGAGGTGTGAGCAAAATTTGGTTGGGATTTTTTATATTCAAATGTTTTTTTGCTTATTTTAGTTTTTGGTATTTGAAATTAT
>JAZUCB010000030.1:0-2542 GCA_045638985.1 Clostridia bacterium | reverse complement strand
TAAAAACAGAAAAAGATTCAGAAATGGTTGATTTATTTGAAGAAGAAATTAAAGAATGTGAAAATAGACTTAAAACTTTAGAAGAAGATTTTAAAGTTATGCTTCTTCCAAAAGATGAAAATGACGATAAAAACGTTATTATGGAAATTAGATCTGGTGCTGGTGGAGAAGAAGCAAGTTTATTTAGTGCAGTTTTATTTAGAATGTATTCAATGTATGCAGAAAGTAACCGTTGGAAGGTTGAGATTCTTGATAATTCTGAAACTGAATTGGGTGGAATTAAAGAAGTTTCATTTATGATTAAAGGTAAGGGCGCGTATTCAAAGCTTAAATTTGAAAGTGGTGTTCATAGAGTTCAAAGAGTTCCTGAAACAGAAAGTTCTGGAAGAATCCACACCAGCACTTGCACTGTTGCTGTTTTGCCAGAGCATGAAGAAGTTGACATTGAAATCAACGAAAAAGACTTAAAAATAGACACATATAGAAGTAGTGGAGCAGGTGGCCAGCACGTTAACACAACCGATAGTGCAATAAGAATAACCCACTTGCCAACAGGTTTGGTTGTTTGTTGCCAAGATGAAAGGTCTCAGTTGAAAAACAAAGAAAAAGCATTTAGCGTTTTAAAGAGTAAGTTATATGATTTCTATCAAATGCAGTTAGACACAGAATATGCTAAAAATAGAAAAGAACAAGTTGGAACGGGCGATAGAAGTGAAAGAATTAGAACTTATAACTATCCTCAAGGCAGATTAACCGACCATAGAATTAATTACACTGTTTATAATTTAGATGCTTTCTTAAATGGTGATTTAAATGACTTAATTGAAAACTTGCAAATTGCAGATCAAAAAAGAAAATTAGAAAATGCATAAGATTCTTATGCATTTTTTTATTTAAAAAGGAAAATTGTTATTGCAACCGCAAGAATTGCATCCACAGGAGTTGCATCCGCAGTTGTTGCAACCGCAAGAGTTTTCGTTAGAAACTGAAAGAATTAAAAGTAGGAGTAATAAAAAATTTGTGTTTGTGTTTAAGTCGGTTTCACTATTGTTTGCAAAGATTGATAACAGCAAAACTAATAAAACATTATTTGTGTTGTTCATAAGTTCTCCTTTAGTGTTTTTCTGGCATTAAAAAACAAATTAATTTAATAATATTTAATATGCGATTTTTTTATTATTAGTGCAAAGAAAACACAATAATCCATTAATGATATAATTTTATTAGTAGGAGAGGTTATGAGAGAGATTTTATTGTTAAATGAAGATCAGCAAGATTTATTGCAAAATAATATGCCAACTGAAAATGTTTTGAGAAAAATTGCAAGTTTTTTTAGTTCATTTGCCGATCCCACAAGAATAAAAATAATAACAGCACTTTGCATTAGCGAGATGTGTGTGAATGATTTATCTGTGGTTTTAAACATTAATCAAACAACGGTTAGCCATCAATTAAAGTTATTAAAAGATAGTGGAATAGTTTATGCAACTAGATTTGGAAAGATTATGTATTATAAACTATGCGATGAAAGCGTTAATAATATTATTGCAAATGGAGTTGATTATTTGCTTGCTAATTAATAAAAGTTACATATATATTTGAAATTGCAAAAAAAAATGATATAATCAAAATATGAATGATGAAATTAAAGCAAAAATAAAGTTAAAGGTAAGTGATTTGCCATCAAAACCAGGCGTTTATAAAATGCTAAATGAAGATGGCAAAATTATTTATATAGGCAAGGCTAAGAATCTTAAAAATAGGGTAAGTTCTTATTTTGTTAACACCTATAAGCCAGAAAAGGTTCAACAAATGGTTGAGCATGTTTTTGATTTTGAATATATTATTGTGAATTCCGAATTAGAAGCTTTAAATTTAGAAAGCAATTTAATTCATTTGCATCAACCTTTTTATAATATTTTATTAAAAGATGGTAAGGCCTTTCCGTATATTAAAATAAATAGAAAAAATCGGTTTCCTAAAATTGAAATTGTTAGAAAAGTTGTTAAAGATGGTTCACTTTATTTTGGGCCATATTTTGCAAAGATTAATGCAAGAGAACTTTGCAGTATTATCAACAACACGTTCAAGCTTAGAGATTGCAATTATTCACTTGAAAAGAAACTAAATAGGGAGTGCTTGCAATATCATATTCATAATTGTTTGGCTCCATGCACTGGCAGATGTTCTGAAGGTGATTATAAAAAAGAGTTAGAAAAAGTGATTGCTTTTTTAAAGGGAGACCTAAGCTATGCAAAAGGTGTTTTGCAGGCTAAAATGCGTGCTTTTTCAGATATTCAACAATATGAAAAAGCTCTTGAATTTAGAGATCAATTGAAGCATATTGAATATTTAAAATCGTTAGTTATAACTCAACTTCAAAGTTTAGAAGATATTGATGTGTTTGCAATTTATGAAGAAAATAATTCAAAAGTTGTTAGTGTTTTAATTGTTAGGGCAGGCAAAACCGTTGGTGTTAATAATTATATTATTGATGATGTTAGTGATAAGTGTGAAGCTTATTTAAATTTCATTACTCAAT
>JAZUCB010000029.1:0-1141 GCA_045638985.1 Clostridia bacterium | reverse complement strand
AATAATTTTGAACAAAATTCATTTGAAATGCAACCAACAAATGAACAAACATTAAATAATCAACAACCAGTTAACAATAATTTTGATAATAATCAAGAAATAAAACAAGAAGAAACGTATAAACCATTATCAGAACAAACTCCAAATTTTATGCCACAACAAAATCCTATAAACCAACCAATACAAAACAATCAAGCGTCATTTGGAGAATATGTTTCAAATTCAAACAATTTAATGAATCAAAATGTATCTGCAGTTAAAACACCAATTGTAAATGAACAACCTATTAATAATGGAATACAACAAAATAATACTCAACCATTAAATATGCAACCACAAAATCAAATGCCAAATAACAATGTAATGGCACAAGGAATTAGTCAATTTAATAACACAACAGTTCCGCAACCAGTTAATCCAATGCATATAATGCCACAACCAGTACCAACAACTCCAATTATGCAATCACCTAATCAAAATATGTATCAACAACCACAAATGCAAAATCAACCAATGATGAATAATCAAGTTAATAACAATTACAATCAAAATATGCAAATGATGCAACAACCTATGAATAATCAACAATCAGTAAATCAACAAATGCAAACGATACCAAATACACAACCAAATCAACCACAAATGCAAAATCAAGCACCTGTAAGTTTTGTATTTGGACCACAAAATAATAACCAAAATATGTAAATAAGGAGGAGTTATGAACAATAATCAGGATACTTTTAGTTACAATCCTCAATTAAATAATGAAGAAAACAAAAATCAAAATGTTTTTATACCTAATAATAATGTTCCACTAAATAATAATCAACAACTAAATAATATTCAAGGAACAATTAATCAAAATAATGATCTAGGATTTAATCCAGTGCCTGCAAATGAACAAACAATATCTCCGACTAATTTAAATAACATAAATGTAAATAATCAATTAAATACAGGAATAAATAACAACTTCAATAATTCGAATGATATGTTTGAATTAAAAAATCAAAATGTTAATTTAAATCAAATTAATGGTACGAATTACAACCAAGCAACACCAAATACAAACACTAGTATAAATAACAATCAAATAGAGCAAACAAATCAACAAATAGATAATAATTATCAAAATACAATA
>JAZUCB010000028.1:0-2347 GCA_045638985.1 Clostridia bacterium | reverse complement strand
TAATAAAATTTTAATTGTAAAAATCCAAATTATTTTTTATACCTATATATTATAAATACATTGCAATATTGAAAAATTGATATTTTTTAGTAAAATATAACTAAAATTTGTTTATTTTCTAAAAAGTTTATATTTTGCATTACTACTGTTGTGAAATAGGGGTAATAAAATAGGGAGGTATCAACTACCTCCCTTTTATTTTATAAACTATTTTCATTATTGTTATCCCTGCCATTAGAACTGCATAACATATCACCACCCAACACCAAACAGGTATATATGGTTTTTCAATTATAACCTCCACAGGTTTTTCCTTATATTCAATTTTAACCTTTTCTACAACTCTATCCTTATACTGAATTTTTACAGGTGTTTTGGGTGGTTTTTGTTCCAATGAGTGATGCAGTTGATTGTTAGTTATTTTGGCAGTGGAGGTTGCTAATTCTGTATTAAGAACACTAATAGTATCCTTTGTTATAATCTCAATATATTCCTTTTGTATTTGCGGAATTATAAGTGTATCTCTAACAATCTCCTTAATGGTTACTGTGTCTTTTTGATAATTAGTTATTGGCACTTGTTTAATAGTGCTGCAACCTGTAAACAAAAACAAACTAACCAACATTAAACATATAAAAACCTGTTTCACTCTTTCCCATTGTTTCAACTAATTATTATGCTGCACTCTTTTGTGCAAACTCCTCATTAAACACATTTACCAAAATTGTTTTTTCAACACCTTTTTTAGAAAACACATTTATTTTCTCATTAACATCATCTATAATGTTTTTATAAAATTCTTTTTTACAGGTTGGCACTTGCTTTATTTCCTCTTTATATTGTCTAACCCTGCATTTCACATATTTTATCCACTCAATAACCAACTCCAATTCTCGTTCCTCACTAATACAGTGTATGGAATAATAGTGTAGTAATTTACCATCTTTTTCTATTGGTGAATATGTAATTACCCCCTGTTTATCCAACTCCTTTAATGCCAACATAACTGTTCTAAAATTGTAACCATATTTCTTGTTAATATCCTTATAATATATGGTTGCCTGTTCTTTTTTACCAATGTTTTTAACCAACCAATTTTTAATGTTATTTAACACATCATCAGTGATAGTGGGGGTTGGTTTGTCAAGTCGTTTGCACTCGCTTAATTTAACCGCAAAAATATCCTCATTTGGATATGCAATGCAATCTGGAATATATGTGTTATCTATATCAATCATTTCATCTACTTTTTCACTATAATTGTCTATATTTTTTTCACTTGGTGTTGGTTCTGTTTCATCTTCAATTTCCAACAAATCATTACCCTTTATGTTATCCCAATCAAAACCCTCATTACAGGTGGCAGTTGTTACCTGTTCCTCTATGTTTGATACAACATTTTCCGTTTCGTTCACCACCTCATTGTTGGTTGTGTCAAAATTGATGGTGTAATAATTTATAGTTTTGTGTGTTTCCTTATTGTATGTTCTTTTTATATCCAACAAACCTATCTCTGCAAAATGTTTTATTGCTCGTTTTACCGTTTTCTCACTGCATTTAACCTCTGTTGCTATCCAACTTTCATAACAATAAAAAGGTTTGTTATTATGATATTCCGCCCTGTTAATAAGGATTGTGATAATATCCTTTTGTGTTCTTGTTAGGGTTTCCATTTGGAAAATATCCCTATACTTTTTGTAAAATTGTTTCATTTTATTCTTTTATTTTGCCCTTATTATTAAAAACCTCCTTTGAATGTTTGGTAGAATAAATTGAGGGCAAACCAAACAAACAAGGAGGTTAATTTTGCCAATTGAGGTGGCAAACCTATTTTATCTAATATCTGTTACATATCCCTCCTATATGTTAAAAATTTTCTTTTCTAAACCCTCCTACTAAAAATATAGGAGGGGCAGAAATAATAAACAATAATTGATAATAAAAACTAAAAAACTATGAGAGTAAATTATCAAAAGTGATTTTATGCAAATATACAATTTTTTTATTAAAAAAACAACAAATAAATCCTCTTTATATATAAATATCTGCAACTCTCAAAAAAAGAACTATTTTTTGAATAAATTTTTTACTTTTTCTGCAATGTTCTTAATTTTTATTTTAATTACATCTGTTGGAGTAAACACCAACCATAACAGGAAAACACCAAAGGCAATGCCTACATAATAATTTAACAAACTAATAAATCCCATAACTCTACAATTTTTTAATCTTATTATTTCTTTTATATATAAATATCTGCAACTTTCAAAAAAGAATGTTTTTTTTGAAAAAAATAAACATTTTTCATATATCTTTTTTCTTTCATTTAATGTAGTTAAAAACACCC
>JAZUCB010000027.1:0-2407 GCA_045638985.1 Clostridia bacterium | reverse complement strand
GTGTTATAATTTGAAATAATATATTTAATATTATATATAATAATAAGTATAATAGAGGGTGAAAAATTGAAAAAATTAAAAATATTGTTGATATTTCTATTGTTTTTAGGTTTACCAACATTCTTATTTACGTCGTGTGGTGGAAGTGAAGAACAAGAATTACAAACCATTTCTTTTGTATGTAATGATGCATTAGTTGTTGGTGATATGCCTGCGCAAATAAAGATGGAAGCAGGTGATGTTGTATCTTTGCCAAATTGTTTAGCAACTAAAGAAAATTATAGTTTTGTTGGTTGGTATTTTTCAAACAATGAATATGTGGCGGGAAGTGAATTTGTTGTTCCTAATGCTGATGTGAGTTTTGAACCAGTTTTTAAAATTAATCAATTTCAATTAACTGTTTCTGGAGGAATTGGCGGAGGAACATATAATTATGGCTCAATTGTTCAAATTTCGCCTGAAGATAGAGAGAATCAAGTTTTTGATTATTGGTTAATTAATGGTGAAAAAAACATTGAAGTTTCTCCTGAATTAAACATCACTCAGGATATCACAGCCGTGGCCCATTATAAAGATTTGTATAATATTAAAATTAATGGTGGGTATATTTATTCTGTTGATGGGGTTCTTGTTAATTCATTTGTTAATGATTTGAATGTTTTTGCTAGTTCACAAGTTGTTATTAAAGCAAATGAGCCACAAGAAAACATGCAATTTATTGGTTGGGCTGAAACTGAAATAGGTGGTTCAATTATATCCTCAGAAAATCCTTTAAATATAACTGCCAATAAAACATATGTGCTTTATGCAAGATATGAAAACATTCCAGTGGAAGTTGTTTTAAATTCTGATAATGCAAATTATCAAACAGTTTATTTTCAAGGTGAAACAAATGCTTTAAATGTTGGTAATTTAGAGTTAATTATAACTCAGGGTGGCAATATAGAAAAACTCTCTGTGCTGGAAGAACTTAAACACGAAGATTCATCAATCTTTATTGAAGGTTTTTCAACAGAAACTATAGGTAACCATTCTGCTTTTATTAAATATACTGATAAATATAATATAATTCACTCATTTGAAATAAATTATAAGGTTGAAACAAAGTGTGAAATTTCGGTTAATGAGTTAGGGTATATTGTTAAAGCTGAATATGTTGGAAAACAAATATTTCCAACAAGTGGGGAAAATTCAAATACATCAAAGAAAAATATAGTAGTTCCAGCAGGAACAATTTTAACTGTAAGGTTGATTAGCAGTAACATTAATGCTGGTGAATACTTTATTGGGTGGAAAGTTTTTGAGAGTGATGAAGAAAATGAGATTATATCAACAGGAAACGAATTAATCTTTAATGTTGATTCAAGTGTTAACGTTAAAGCTTGCGTTGAGAAAATTCAAATGATTAACATAAAGGTTGATGATTCTAGTGCATATCAAAGTGAATATTGGCAGAATTATCATAATTCATTTAATTTATCGAACCTTTATATAATTGTTGAATATAACAATTCAACAACAAAAACAGTTAAAGTTACAAATTCAATGATTTCTGGCTTTACAAGTTTAAGTGAAGGTTCTTATCAATTAACAATAACTTATGTTGAAAATCAAATAACAAAAGAATGCAAGTTAAATTATAATGTTTTGAAAACTTATAATTTACGTTGTGTTAATTCATATATTACTGAACTTAAGTTTAATGATCTAAACTTGTCATCTTTAAATATTTTATATGATGAAAAATTAGAAAACAATAATTTGGTAAAAACCTATTCTTTACCTGTTGGAGCAATTGTAAAAATTGCGTCAAATAAAAAAGATACATTGTTTTATAAATTTAATCAATGGTCTCAAGATGCAATGAGATTTGAAACTCCTGAAACAAATATAGTTTTAGAATATCAAACCAATGATCGAAATGTTGAAATAGCTCCAATGTTCACATTAAAAAATTTTGAAAATGCAGAGTTTATTGGTGTAGATAAAGAATATTCGTTAGATTCTCAATTTTCAACACAAATTGGTTCGTTTATAAAAGTTATAATTGAGGGTGAAACTAAAAATATACCATATAACTCAATTGATTTTGAAATTGAAAATTTTGATACTTCAGTAATAGGTAAAAATAAAAAAGCAAAAGTTCATTATAATGATAATGGATTTGAAGTTGAATTATTAGAGTTTGAATATTCTGTTTATGAATATTATAGTGTAAACCTAACAAATGCATATATATATTCAATTGACGGAGTTGTTCAATCTTCGCAGATTTCTTCAGGATTTTATAAAAGCGAAACAAAGATTGTTGTTAAACCTATTAACAGAGATTTAGAGTTTTTAACATTTAAATCTTGGAATGATGGTTCAGTTACTAATGAATATATTATTGAGTCACTTGAAAAAA
>JAZUCB010000026.1:0-12867 GCA_045638985.1 Clostridia bacterium | reverse complement strand
TTATTTAAAAAAACTTGAGGAGATAACTAATGAAAACGTTTAAAGATGATGCCAATAATATAACATGGTTTCACTTTGATAAACAGAACGAAAGCCAAGATAACAATCTACTTTTTTATGAATTTACTGAAAATTTAAATTATTGGGAAACACCAGAAATTAGAAAATTTATTTTAGGGTTTAATCCCAACCCACTCGGTGATTTTATGAAGCTTGACCATTTATTTAGTGTTCAAGAATTGTTTTTTGGTTTTCAAAATGAGCAACTAGCAGTTGCCACCCTTATAAATCCAGACTCAACTTATAAAACTTTAAAAAACTTGAAGTCTTACATTGAGTATTGCAAAGATTTAAATCCCAACCTAACTGGATATTTTGCAATGAAAGATGCACAAGAAGTTATTCGTGCTAATAAGCCAAGCGCAAGCATTGATTGCATTGTTGTTAACCCAAACCTTCAAGGGCAAGGGATTGGAACTAAAGCAATTGCATCAATAAAACAAAATCTTTCAAGCTTCACCGAAATTGATAACCAAGTTTGTCTGCACGCACTAATTCATGCTCAAAATATTGCAAGCGAAAAAGCGTTTGGAAAAAACGATTTCAGCCCACTATTCACCGATAGATTTAACGAAAGGCATCGCGACCAATTTACGGTTATAAAAAGCCCAGAACTTTAATTTGCTCTGGGCTTTTTATTAGAATTTATTCTTATATATATTAAAAAATTATTTGATTTATAGATTTAATAAAAATTTGTTATATTATAACTATTTTATTCGCTTTGAGTTTGGTTTAAGTTTTGTTCATGCTTGCTTCCATTAAACTCATCATTTAGCATGTTATTTGTTGATTTTTTTAATAACAAACTCAAGGCAATTAAAACTTGCGATGGAACATAGAAAACCCACGCCCATTTAATTTCAGAATGAATTATTTGATAAATGAATGAGTTTTGCGAAATATTCAAATAAACATCCATTGCCATTTGAAAACCGATAAGCAAATCACACATTAAAAACAATATTAGCCCAACTGAAAACAAACTAACTTTTCTTTCATGAACTATTGAAAAAATAATATTTAAAACCAAATTTGTTATATAAAAAACAGAAATAATACTTAAAAAATCAGTTTTTTCTTTTAAAACTATCCAGCAAATAATTATCACCAATATTAATGCAACTGCCCTAACTATTAAATGAATAACCTTTTCTTTTTTCGATTTTGCTTTTGAAAAAATCAAAATAAAATATAAAATTTGAGTTATATTAAAAAACACCATGCCCATTATTTGATTAATTGGATCTAACAAAACCAAAAAAATATCAGCGCAAAGGGTTGCCAAAAGCCCAGCAATAATTAAAATATTATGCCTACATTTTTTAAAATTGATGCATGCAAAAAGCCATGAAATCCCAACAGCTAAAAAGCAAAAAGTTGAAAAATATTCTTGGTCTGGAATTTGAATAAGCGTAAATAAAACTAGTTCTATTATTAAAAACAATAGAACTAGAATTTTTTTATTTAAACTTAAATTTTTAAAACTTTCTAACATAAACTTTCTTTTAACTTTGTTTATTTTTCTTGCGTTTCAGCACTTTTCTTAGTTGAGGTTTTTGCACCACTTTTAGCAGCTGTTGATTTTGAAGTTTTTGATGAATTAGTTTTGTTTGTTACTTTTGAAGTGGTTGATTTTGTTCCACTTGACTTGGTTGTTTTTGAGCCACTTGATTTAGTTGTTGTTTTTGATGCATTCGCTTTAGCAGATCCAGATTTTGTTGAACTTGATTTTGCTGAAGTTGATTTTGCAATAATCACTGGTGTTTTTGAATCAGATTGTTTTTCTTTACTACCATTTTTAGCAGATGGCTTAATTGGTTTTTCTTCTTTCAAAGTTGTTTCATAAACTGGAGCATTAGCTTTTCTTGCTCGAATTGTGAATAACTTTTCTAAATAGAAAATTATAAATGCAATAAGTACAAATCCCAAGAAATAAATAAATAAGAACACAATCCATGGAACGTTTGGATAAACAATATCGCCAAGAAGTGGCAAGGTGCATGCTTCATACATACTAATATAAAACATGTTAAAACTTTCATCAATAAAGTGAGGCACGGTGAAATTCATAATCATTGCAGCTGCAAATAAAATTAAGTAAACAACAATGCCTTTTAAGAAAAACTTGAAGTTAAGATTCTTTCTATAGTAGCACGCTAAAAACACGCCAATAACAACTTGCAAGCCATGATGAATCATTGTTTGAACGTTAACGCCAATAATTTCAATAAAAACTTGAGGTGGATAAATCATTGTGGCTAACCCACCAAACAAAGAGAACGTCATTAAAAATGCAGCGCATGCATGCTTAACGCTTTCTTTCTTTGAAAAAATATAAAATGGCAAAACATAAATTGGAGATGAGCATAGTTGAAAAGGAAAAGCATACCACTGAAAATCCCATTTATCATTCGTCCCATTATAAGAGAAAACCAATTGCTTATAAACCTCAGTTATCACCATAATTAACCAAACTGCAAGCAATAATTTTTTAACATTTTTTTCTTGCCAGTTTTTTGCAAAAACGCAAAGCAAAACGATTAAGGTTAGCATAATTCCCAAACAAATTAAATGAACATGCCCAAACATTTGAGGCTCAACACTTGTTTTTGAAATTGCAACAATAAATTTTTCAAAAGCTCCCATATTTTCATCCCTCTTTTTTAATTACCTTCATAATAGCAAACCACACAAAAAAATGTCAAATTATATATAATAATATCTAATTTTAATATGTGAAAACTTTAAAATTTTTATTAACTGGTTTAAATTTTTTTTATCAACACATTTTTATTTATTTGGTTAATCAAATTATTGGTGATATAATTTTATTAATAAATAACTTTCAATAATTTTACATAAGTTAAATTTAAGTTGATTTATAGCATAAATAAATCACAAGGAGATTTTATGAGTTTTTCAGATTTTTGGACGAATAAAAACAATCCATCACTAGATAAAAGCGTGTATCTTTATGGCACTCGTCATATTATTGTGCTTATTTTAACGCTTGTTGCTTGCATTGCTTTAACTCTATTTTTTTACAACAAAAGTGAACGCGCTAAAAAAATATTATTTAGAGTTAATGCTAGCATATTGCTATTTTTTGAAGTTTCAACAAGAATTGTTAATATAATTATTGAAGAGAATATGACATTTATGAAGTTTTTAGAAATTATGCTTCCTATGCATATTTGCTCAGTTATGGTTTGGATCTTTATTATTGCAATTTTTTCAAGAAAACAACTTTTAATTAACTACTCAGTTATTGGTGGCTTTTTAGCAACAATTGCATTCCTTTTATACCCAGCAGTTGGGTTAAACAAAACTTATATAACTTTCACTTGCATCTATAGCATATTCTCTCACATGCTAGGTTTTATAACTGTTATTTTGCTAATGACTCTAAAGCAAGCAAGGTTCGAATTTAAAAAGATTTGGCAACCATTCGTTTGCTTTGCAATTATGTTTGCTTGGGGTGCAATTTGCAACTTCCTAATCTTCCCGGGTTCAGACTATATGTATATGATAAATGACCCTTTAGAGCTTGGATTAAGCTTCCCTTACCAAATTCTTTACATTGGAATAATTGCACTTTACACATGCATTTTCTACGTTGTTAACACCATTATTAGATACGCCAAAAATAAAAAAGAAACTCGAAAAGGGGCAAACCCTGAAGTTAAATAAAAAATTTATGAAAATAAGTTTTTAAACAAATTAAAAGCAAATTAAAACACTAAAAAATTTAAAACTCAAATCAATAAAATGGTTTGAGTTTTTTATGATTGTTTTGGTTTAAATTTTAATTTAACCCCCTATTGAAATTAAGCTTATTATATGATATAATATAAATTGGTATTAATCATAAGGTGGAAAATTATGAATTTAAAAACTTTTGAAACTTTTGAAGATAAAAGAAAACAAGCAATGCAAACGCTAGTTGATTTGGGCGTTTTTAAATATGCAAAAGATTTGGAAATGTTTCATGGAAGGGCTGGTGATAGAACGCCTTGGGAAGTTGACCCAAAGTTTAATAACGCTGGTTCACTATTTGGTGGCTCAAATATTCACGAAATTAACACGCTATACACATCTACTGAAGACGTTGCAAGAGCTTATGCCTATAATAGAGCACAAACTAGCGATTTTACTGACATTAGCGAAGTGCATAAAATCGTTGCAACCGATGAAGACGCAGTTTTAGCAAACATGAACTTCAATCCTGCCTACTTAGACCCTGAAGATAAAGAACTTTTTAATAAAAGTGTTGAAACACTATTACCTTTTGGAATAACCCACGGCAACCCAATAATTTTTGAATATAAAGATGCTTTGCCTATAATAATGAGCAAGTTGAGTGAGTTTCAAGCAGAAAAGCAAATTGATGTTTTAAATAAAGAACAACTAGAAGAATTCACCAAAGGTCTTAAAAAAATTCCTCAACTAAATTTAATCTTTAACTACCCTGATGATTTAAAAATTGTTGTTAATAATCTAGTTTATGGAAGCAATTCAGCAAAAGCAATTGCTAAAAATCCTATTAGTGCAATTGATTTATTTGTTGAAAACTTGGAACTTTATTACGACACTAATAATGTTTTTCCAATTGGCTCACCATATATTTTTGCATGGTGCAAAAGTAACCATATTATTGGAGTTGAAGAAGAAATTTTTGCGAATCCTACTTGCTCTTATACAGATATTTATTCTCTATTTAATTTAAAAAATATTGCAACTCCTAAGCAACTAGATAAAATGCAAGCAAAAAAACAACGAGATTTTGGTGGAATTTCGGCATTTTTAACTAACGTGGTTAGCCCTGAATATTCAGAATTTTTAACCAAAGCAAATAGCAGAGAGGTTATGGATTTTATTAATCAAGCGTTCCCTTGCAAACTTTTATTTGATAAAAGTTCAGGAATTGTTGAAGGTTGGAGCGTTGGGCAACACACTCAATCAGTTTTGGAATTTATGGACGGGCACTACTCTCAAAATATCCCCGACTCAATAAAACCATTTATGAAAATCGCAATTTTGGCTCACGACTTTGGAAAAGGCTACGCCAAACAAAAATATATGAGTCAAAAAAGAGGAACTTTAGAAAAAGTGCCAGTTTTATATGATACACTTGAAATTCCAGAAAACTATAGAGGCTTAATTAACTGGATTATAACCGATTCTCAAGAGTTCACTTCCAATATTGCTCTAAATAAAGGTAGCAAAATGGAAAACTATCAAGAGTTAAAAACCTCTGGCTCAAACGCCTTTGAAAATGCATTTGGAAAAACCCCAACTTCAAGCGAACTTAACGCATTAATTAATGTTTGTTGCACATTGCAAACTTGCGATTCTGGGTCTTACACACGCTATGCTTCAGTTGCAAATGGTAATGAAAACATTGGTGGAATGAACGACCATTTCACAACCAGCTTTTCATTTAACAATAGAGGCGATGCAAGACTAACCGACCTTGAAGATTTTATTTCATCACCTCAAAACGATTTGCTTGAACAAGAAGAGCAATCTGAAAGCGCAACCGAAAACCAAGAACCAACCATTGAAGATGTGTTCAATTTTAATTTTTAATTTTGCCAAACCTAATATTAAAGTTTAAGAAAATCAACAAGGTTTTAAATGTTTTGTTTTAATATTAAAAAAAATAAGATATAAAAACGCAAATAAACTTAAAACAATTTGCTAATTTATATCTTTTTTTGCTCTCTTTTAAAGAATTAACACGCTCGCAATAAGCCTTTATTAAGCCATTTTTCAATTTTAACACTTTTTTTTTGACACACTAATTTGAAAGTAGCTTTTAAGCTATGATAAAATAAAGTAACACTAATAAAGTGTTTTTAAAAAATAAAAATAGATTTCTTTTCCCCAAACCCTTAAAACCTCCAATTAAAAAATAATAAAAGGGTTAATAATATGAGAAATAGAATTTTTATTTTTGAACAACAAGTTGCCCTTAGGCTAGGGCTAAACCTAAACGAACTTTTGCTACTTGATTATTTACACACTTTTATAAATAGTGGAAATATGCGATGCAAACAATTTGGAAACGACATATACTATAAAATCACTTACAAAAAAATCCAAGAAGACCTGCCAATTTTAGATATTAAAGAAAGGCAAATTAGAAATATTTTCAGCAAATTAGAAGAAAAAGAAATAATCAAAAAGGCAACCGACGCAAAGAATCAACTCTATATAAATGTGGATTTTGATATTTTATACGGCAATAAATTACCGAGCAAATTTTCCTCATCGGCAATTAATTACCGGCATGCCGGCAATGGATTGCTGGTAATAGATTATTATGATATTAAAAAAATTAAAATTAATTGCGAGAGCGCGCACGCGATTAAAATTAATTATCAAGAGTTTATTGAAATATTTAAAAACAACATTGCTCTTTTTACTTCAGAAACATTCTACACAGCCTTCATTAAAGACAAACTAACCTTAGATGAAATTGGAAACGATTATTTTATTTTCTCAGTTTCAAACGTTAAAGCCATCACTTCAATTAATGGCGAAAAATTCAAATCAGCTTTCGAAAGAACCATTTCCGACGTTTTAAACATGCAAGAAAAATAAAATGCAAAAACTCCCAATTTAAAAAGCAACTTACTTAGTCTTAAACTCACATTCCCCTAGCATTGAAAATATCATTCTATGCATGAAATAATTTTGAAAGTTTAATGTTCACAAAGATTTTAAAAAAAGTTAGGAAATATCCTAACTTTTTAAGTTTTATTAATTTTACTCAAAATCTTTTGGGGTTTTCATTTTTCCGCAAGTTAGCCTTCCTTCTGGGCATCTGCCATCAACTAAGCAACTTGGGCCAAACGAATTGAATATTTCGCCATGATTTGCTTTAAGCATTTTTAGCATTTGAATGGCAATTTCTCTAATTTCCCATTGAGCACGATCGCAAGTTCTAAGTTTAAAGAACCATAATAATTCCCTTGCGTTCATGGTGGTTAGAACGTCGATTGTTCTTCCACTAACATATAAATAGCTTAATGTTTCTGCACCTAATTCTTTTAAAGAATCAATTGTGGTGGCAGTTTTTTCAATTGCTGATTTATATGCTTTTTCAAACTCTGGATTTGCTTTGATATTTGGCGCAATTTTATATTTATTATCGTTAATAATTGAGTTTAAATTAGGAATAATATGAGAATGCATTCTATGGCGAGTTAGGTGAGTTAAAGATGCCAAAGTTATGTTTTTAATTTTAAATGTGAAATTAATTTGCTCTAAAACTCTTGAGTATTTGCCATCGGTTAAAATGGTTGACATATCAAAAGTTTCAAGCCCAGCCATTTTAAGTGCATTTTCAAAAACCTCATCAATATTTTGAGTTGATGAAATTAGTTCAACATCGCTTTCAACATATTCAACTGGTTTTGGAGAAACTTCAATTGCTTTTGGAGCATATTTTGAATATTTCGCTTTTTCTTTTTCAACTAAGTCTGGGTAAATTGATTCTAGTTGTTCTTTAAGTTGAGTTCCTAAGTCAACCAATTCTTTATAAACTGAGCCTCTGCCATAAATCATAGTGCAAATAATATGCAAAAGCTCCCTTGCGTTAACGGTGCATAAAATATTGCTTTTGAAGTTATATGGCAATAAAAAGCGTGCGTCTTCTTTTATCAAGCCACCTTCCATAAGGCTAGCATACTGCTCAAATAAATAATTTGTTGCCTTTTCAAAGATTTCTCTTTGCTCAGCATTTTCAATTGCAGGCATATAGTAACCAGCGTTAGTGAAATCAACATAACGCCTAGATTTAATGGTGAAAGATGTTAACCTAAATTCAATCAAAAATTGCTCCACAATAACCGAAACGTTATTAAAAGCAATATTAAAGCAATGGTGCTCAATAACGGTTTTATGGCCTGAATTAAGTACTTTTCCAACCAATTTAACATTTGCCTCATCGCTTTCTTGAGATTTTTTCAAAACAGAGAATGCTGTTCCTTCAGTTGTTGAAATTCTTGCTCCTGCAGAACTAATTAAAATTCCGCAATCGCTTTGCCCAATAATTTTTGCGCAAGATAAACTCTCATCAAGTTCATTAAAATTAATTTTTTCATTTGCCATAAACGCCTCTCCATTTTTTTCATATTAAATCCATTTTATCACAACAAAACTTTTTTTAAAAATGATTAAGCGCAACTCATTTGAAAATTAGGAAAATATAACAACAATTTAGTTTTAACATTAATTATGGACTTTGTTTTGTTTCTGTTAACTTCAACAAAAACCAAAATTATCGCTAAACTTAATTGGCTTAAGTTTTTGCACATTAATTTTGCTCAACTTTATGAAATTCAACTTGCATATGGGTTTCAATTTTGATAAACTCATAGAAGATATAACTTTGGGAATAGTAATTATATGAAATTAGAAGATGCAATAAGGATTTATGATTTACGCGAAGATCGCAACATAACTCCTAATAAATTAGCAACTCTTTCAGGAATGCCAGCAGGCTCATTGAAAAGCATTTTTTATGGAAAAGCAAAAATCCTGGCGCTAGAACTTTGCTCGATTTATGCCAAGCGTTAGGCATTTCGTTATATGATTTTTTTAACCACGATTTATTTAAAAACAACGATTTAGAGGGATCATATTAAAAAAAGGTTAAACTTTAAATGGGTTTAACCTTTTTGTTCGAAAAAAAAAATAGGAAGCTCTTCCTATTTTTTATAATCTATTTAATTACAACTAATACTTTTAAATTACTTAATCCATTTCTGGTGTGACAACATCGTCATCTGCACTTGGATTAATGTTATCTCTTGATTGGTTGATGCCGTTTTGCCAATTTTTGACCATATATCCAAGAATATCATCACTAGATTCTGAATTAACCAAGTAAGATGCATTTACAACACTTTGAACAACATCTTCAGCAGTAACATTAACTTTATCATTAGCATTAACTAATGTTCTTAACTCAATATCAAAAGTTCCATTTTTATTTATCTTTAATGCATATGGATGCTTAACTCCAATTCCATCAATCGCATAACAATTTTCACCTTTAAAATAAAAATCATTCCTTTGCACACAACTAACAGAAATATCTGTTACTTTATTATAAGCATAAACAACATTTGACTTAGCATTTATGCTTCCTTTAAATACTTGCCACTCCCCACGTTCACTAAACCAATTACCGTCTAAATTTATGATTGATTTATCTATTTCTCTAACCATAGCATAAATTCCATAACGCTCTGCGAATGTAAATTCCCTATCGGTATAATTACCTTTATCGTCTATTCCAACATTTAAAAAACCATCATTACTTTTAGATTCCATAATTTTCCACCTCTTTAATAACCACTTTAATTTTATCACCGGCATGTTTGTTTGTCAATATGCAAGTTTTAAAGATCGCAACTTTTTCCTCGGATTATTTTTTATGAGAACCAAGCTCGTCATCGATCTCCAAGTTTTCTTTTTCTAGGTTTTCAACTTTCAATTCTTTAAACGCAAAGGCAAAGAAAATTAAGAAAACATACATATAATAGCAAATATGTGCTGCTGAAAACATGCAAATAAAGAAAGTTGAAACAACCATAACATAAGCAAAAAGGTGGTCGTTGAAAGTTGATTTAATGCAATCTATGAAAAACTTTATAACAAGCAAAGAAAATAAAATTGGCATTAAAACCCCAAAATCCATTGCTAATGCTAACGCCAAATTATGTGGGCGTTCAGTATAAAAATGCCCTGGCCCACCACCTACTAGAATGTTTTTAGGGGAACTGATTATGCTATTAATTGCGTTCATTGCAAGCGTGCTTCTATTCCAACCATCTGAACCAACAACTTGATCTATTCCAAATATTTTTTGCAACAAATCGGTTTTGAAAATATTATCAAAAACCGCAACACATTCAACAAAAAAGTTATATTCGCAAGTTCTAACGCCATCGCCATAAAGTGGAACAAGCAAATCGCTAAGCAAGCAAAGTGGAATTAAAATTAATATTAAAATAAGCATTTTATATTGGAACTTTTTATTCTTAATGCTAATGAAAATCAACATGAAAATTTCAATAATAAAAGCGGAAGCTATTGGAAAAAACGATCCATTTAAAAAAAGGTGTGCTCCCAAAATAGCATAAGTTAACGAATAGAAAATAATATACCAAATCTTTTTTTCTTTATTTAAAAAATAAAAGTTTGCCACCATTAGCATTGCAACAATATAACCAATATAATTTGCGTTATAAAACTGCAAAGATATTCCACAATCATCTGTAATCAAGCCGGGAATAAACTTGCCAAGAGGATCAATAAATCCCATCACGCAACAAACGGCAATAACTCCCAAAAACAAATCAATAATCAACTTTCTCTGAGGTTTTGTTAATTTAAAAAAACATATAAAAATCAGGAAATACCCTAAAATTAAAACAAGTTCAAGATTAAAACTTGCATTAACAATTGTTGAAACAACAATCAACAAACCCATTAAAGCAACAATAATAAAATACCAATTTTTAAACAAATCTATAACCTTGTTTTTTAAATTTTTAAAATTAAAATTACCTCTAATTAATCCAAACAAAACGCTAAAACTCAAAAACATGCCAAAAGCAACTGTCCATATTGCCATTTGCAAAACGATATTCATTTCAACGTTAAACAATTCAAAAAAAGACCTAGTTAAAGGCATAGCAACAATTATCAACGCAAATATTAAATTAGCATTTTTATTTAATAATTCTTTCATAAAGCTCCTAACCAATTAACCTAAGCTTATATGCTTTGGTTTGGGTTAACAATTGAATTTCTTTAACCTATTCTACCACAACAATTTCTTTTTTAAAAATGATTAACTCAACTGCCTTAAAAATTAACCGCTCCCGTTTTGCATGCTTTAGTCAAATATCGTTAACCAAACAAGCATTATTATATTAATAAAGTTTGATTTAAATAAAAAATTTTTCACTTATCTTAAAAACAATTTGTTTTATTTTCCTTTTTAAGTAATACGCTTTACTACCCCATCTTTGAAATGATACACTTAAACCAAGCATTAACTTGCAAAAAAAAGGAGAATGAAAAATGAAGAAAAAAATTATTGGCATTGTTGCTTTAATTTGCATGCTTATTCCATGCATATTTTCACTAGCATCTTGCTCACTATTTGATGAAGACGTTAAGCTTGGAACTTATAGAGTATCTCAGATCAGATATCAATCAGGCAACACAAACGTTACTTTATCGGCAAGCCAAATCGAAAACGGTCTAATAACCCCTCCAGAAAATATTGACGATGAAGTTTGGTTTAAAATTGCATCTACTTATACTTTTTCATCAATTATTACTATTAAAGATAATAATGTTGTTACCGTTAATTATGAAATCTTTGAAATGTCTATAAACGGAACATGGGCAATTGACTACGATATTCTAACTTTTACCATTACTCAAGATTCTGAAACAAAAAGCATTGAAGCAACTTACTCAAACGAATCTTTCATAATAACTCAATCAGAAGACGGAGTAACAATAACTATAAAATATGAATTAGAAGAAACCTCAAACGGTGGAAACGAAGCTGGAGGAAATGGCAATGCATCAGCAACTCTTGATGCTGGAATTTATTCGCTTTCAGCAGTTTCCGTTAAACTTGACAATACAACACAAACTTTTACCAAAGAAGATTTTGAAGAATTAGGATTGTCTAGCATAGAAATTGATGGAATTGAAATATATCCTTATTTTGAAAATAAATTCAATTTAAATGAAACCTACACCCTAAACAATGACTACACCTTTTCAAGAACAAATAACAATTCGTCAACAGATATGCAAGGAACATGGTTTAGATTTATGAGTTCGTTAACACTCGCGTTTTCTGATAATGATGAAGAAATTTCAGCAACTATTTCAAACAACAATATATTTGAAATAAGCAAAACCGACGGAGCTGTCACAATAATTAGTATTTACACAAAAAATTAAAAACTAAAAAAGGAACTTAAATCATGTTTGAAAATGATAATTTAAATAACAACCATGAAAATAATTCAATTAGTGAAAATGTTAACAATTCTGCTAGCCAAAATAATGCAACCGAAAACACAACTAGCACCAACAGTAATATGCAAGGCTACGATGAATATTATAAAAGTTTAACTGCTGGAAGCAATTCAGAATCTTATACCTCAAGCAATGCCAATAATATGGACACAAATTCAACACCAACATCAAGCAATAGCAGTTATGATGATTATTATAGAAGTCTAAAAGAAGACCACCCAATCTTAGGCGAACCTACCTCAGTAGCAACAACAACAAAACGCCCACACTCTTTTACTTGGTTATTTATTGTTTTTGGCTTAATTTTTGCTATTATAGGTGGAGTTTTAGCTTTTACATCTAGCAACAAAGCTAAAACATTCAAAGAAGTTGAAGCTGTTATTTCTTCAATAGTTGAAACTTCTTCTGATTCATATACTACTTATGTTGATTATGAAGTTGATGGCGTTCAATACTCTCATGTTGCTTTAGACACTTACTCTTCAAATTATTTTGTTGGCAAAAAAATAACAATATATTATAACCCTAGCAACCCTAGTGAAATTACAGATTTAAACACCATTAACATTCTTTCATATGTATTTATAGCTATAGGTTCTGTTGTTGCTATTGTGGGAATTATCCTAACCGTTGCGCTAAAAAAAAATAAAGATAACGCTGAGAAAAACGGTGAAGAAATAACTTACACCACTCGAACTTACGAAACCGTGGGTTCAACCA
>JAZUCB010000025.1:0-3244 GCA_045638985.1 Clostridia bacterium | reverse complement strand
TGTTTTTTCATTAAATTCTTTTGTGAACGCTGGAATATTAATTCCGTGAGGTCCTAAAGATGAACCAACTGGTGGACCTGCTGTTGCCTTACCTGCTGGTAATTGCAATTTAACAATTGCATTAATTTTAGCTTGTGCCATAAATTTTCCTCCTGCCATACGGCTAATGTGGTATAAACAAAATGCATAAAAGATTTACATTTCTCCCACAGTTTACGCTTTTGCGTAATATATTGAACGCAATAATTGCGAAACAATCAATATTAATCAACTTTTCTTATTTGTTCTAATGAAAGATCCACCGGAGTTTCTCTTCCAAACATTTCAACCATAACTCTGCATTTGTTTGCTTGAGTATCTAAGCTAACAATTGAACCCAAGAAGCCATTTAATGCTCCTTCTAAAACTTCAACTTTGTCACCAATCTCCAAATTCGTGTTAACCACAACAACTTTTTCAAGCCTCATCTTACGAATTTCTTCTTCAGTTAAATGCAACGGACGACCTTTAGGACCAACGAAACCTGTTATTCCTCTTGTTCTTGTAACAGCATGCCAAATATCATCGCCATAAATCATTTTAACTAAAATATATCCTGGCATTACTTTTCTGCTAACAATTTTTCGTTTTCCATTCTTTTCTTCAACAACATCTTCCATTGGAATAACAATATCAAAAATACGATGTTGAAGGCTATATTTCTCTGTTACGATTTCAAGGTTCTCTTTCGCAACATTTTCATAACCAGAAAATGTGTGAAGAACATACCATTTAGCGCCATCAATATCTGCATTATTTTCAAGTGTTATATTTTCATCATGAAATAAATTGTTAGAAGGGTTTGAAGTTTCGTTTGTTTCAACTACTTCATCAACAATATTAGCTTCTTTTGGAGTTACTTGGTTTTCATCTAACATATTTAAATTTTCTTCCATATAACCCTCCAACCTTACTTCGTTAATAAATTATAAAACAAACCAAATAAGTTATCAATACCAAAAAGCAACAATGTGCATATTGTTACAACAGCAATAACAACACCTGTTTGTTTTAAAACTTTGCCAAATGAAGGCCAAGAAACCTTTTTCAATTCACTAGTTGTTTCTTTCATTTTTCTAGCAAAAGATTTTTTATCTTTCTTTTGTTTTTTAGCAGGTTTTTTATTGTTTTTTTCACTAACTTCTTCTTTTTTAGCTTTAGATTTTTTAGTTACTTCAACTTCTTCTGTTGTTACTTTTTGATCTTCGGTAGTTTCTTCAATATTATTCTTTTTTGCCATAATAAACCAACTACTCCCTTATTTATTATTTTGTTTCTTTATGAACAGTTTGCTTTTTGCATGTTTGGCAGAATTTCTTTAATTCAATTCTATCTGGATCATTTTTTTTGTTTTTTTCTGTTGTGTAATTTCTGTTTTTGCATTCTGTACATGCTAATGTGATAATTTCTCTCATTATTTATTTCTCCTTTATTAAAGTGAAATTATATAAATCATAAATGAATTATATATAATCATTAATAAACAATCAAACTCAAAAAAAAAGAGCAAGAAACTCTTTTTTTATATAATTGCAGATTGAGTATAGCATATTAATCTCCAAATGTAAAGGATTATTTTTAAATAAACGTTAAATATTCTTTTCTAATTGAAAATTAATTAAAATACTTCCATTTCTATTGATGGCATATCAACTGATTCTGCATTTGTTAACATTTCTGTAGCTTTTGAATCAACACCATATTGGGTTGCTGTTTTTTCATTAACATCTAACAAATCATGCGATTCTATTAAATTTTCATCACTATTATTTGCCTCTAATCCCCCAAAACCAAAACTTCCACCAGCCTCATCAAAACTCAACTCATCATTATTTTCTTGCGAAATTTCATCCTTTTGTGTTTTATCTAAAGGTTTTTGAAATTTTTGAAACAAATCATTTTCTTTTTGTTCAACTTGCGCAATAGTAACTTCTTGAACTTCCGGAATCTCAACCTGAGAAAGCGTTTCAAACTGACTAGAATTATTTTTCACAGGATTAAATTCTACCTCATAAGGATTATTTCCACTAGCAGTTTGCAAAGGTTCATATTCGTGCGAATAATCTGTTTGTTGAGATTCTTTTTCATATAAAGAAAATGTTGTTGGTTGATACTCTTCACTTTCATGCAAGTATGTTTGAGGTGAATTAACATTTGTTGGTGCTTTTTCTTCAAATATTCGTGCATCTCTTACTTCTAATATTGATGAAGCATCTTTAACTTGCGGTGAAACATGTTCTACTTCAACACTAGTTTTAGCTAGTTCTTCTTGAAGAACATTTCTTCCATAATCTTGTGTATCAACACTATATGATTCTTTTTTTACAACATCTAAAATGTTTCCGTTATTTGTATAATACGAATCTTTTCGATTATTAGATTGAACTGAAGAAATTTCTTCTTTTTTCCACTTATCAAATTCTCTTGAAACTTCTGATTTTTCAATAGATATATCAATGTCTTTGTAAGTTGGTTCCTCACCAACATCTTGCAACTCCAATTCCATATCATGTTTTTTCTTTATCATTGGCACTGGTTTTTTATCGCTTAACGTTGAAATCTTGGATTCTTTTTTTGAATCATCTAAAAATTGTTCTGCTCCACTCAAATCTGATTCAGCTTCAATAAATGTTTGATTTTCATCAGTTATTATCTCAGACTCTTGCTCAATTTCTTGCTTGTTTTGAACTTTTTCAGCATTAAACTCTTCAATTATCTTTTCAATATTTTTTATTGATTTCTTTGCCACAAACGACTTTTGATCGGCTTTACTTTCTACAGGTTCAGACTCATTTTTTACATCATTCCCCTGTTGGGGGTGTTCGATAACATCTCCATCTTGTTCATTATCTTGCTGAGTTGCATCTTGAGCATACTCTTCAGTATTCACCGGCTCTTTATTGGTTGCTCTTACTTGATCATTTGAAATAATTTTATCGTTTGTTTCCTTTATATGTTTAGGTTTTATAATAGGTTTCGAAATAGTTTGTTTTGTTTCTTCTTGAGAAGATTCTTCTTTTTCTCTTTGTTTTTCTTTTATTTGAGCAATGATATCTTGAAGTGTTTCTGACTTATTTTCTTCATAATCATTCGCAGAACCAACATATTCATCAACACTTAAAGCATCAATAACATTGCTTAATTTATTTTGCTCCACTGATTTATTTAAAAAGTCTTTTTCAGTTTCAATAACTTCATTAATTCT
>JAZUCB010000024.1:0-2403 GCA_045638985.1 Clostridia bacterium | reverse complement strand
CAACTTTACCATTTGGATCAGTTAAAACAACTGTTTTAGTAATTTCTTCATCTGCTCCATCTTTATCAGTAATTAAAGCAACTGATTCATCTAAAGATAATGTGAATGGATTTCCAACTTTTAATGTTTTTGGAATGCTATAATCATTAATAAATTGAAGAGTTGGTTGGTAGCAATTACCAACAGCAATTTTACGAGTTAATGTTGTTGTGTTATTAGCAGCATCTGTTGCTGTGTAAGTGATTGTGTATTCACCTTGAGATTCAGCAACGAAATATTTGTTTCCATTATCGCCATCTAATAAAGTTTGTTTTGTTCCTTTTGCATTTGTTACTGTTACTTGAGCAGAAGTTTGATTATCTTTATTTAAATCTAAGTTAATATCTGAAACAGTTGCATATGGAACTTCAACGTTAACTTGACCAGCTTCTTCATCCCAAGCTTTTGTTAGATCAACTTCTTTGCTTAAAGAGATAACTGGGCTAACTGAATCTTTAACTGTGATTGTGTATTCAATTGGAGTTGCGTTATTTCCAGAAGCATCTTTACCTGTGTATTTAATAACATATTCACCTGTTTTTTCAGGAGTGAATGTGTAAGTTGCGTAATCGAAATATTGGCTTCCGTTTGATGAAATGCTAACGTTTGTTGAAGCATCGGTTGCTCCTAAATCAACATTTTCACCGTCATCAACTAATCCAGCAACTGGAATTTTAACTGAAGCACCAAGCTCAATTGTTGTGTTTAAGTTAGTTTCATCAACAAGTAAGATTGATGGTCTTTCAGTGTCTTTAACTTGAACTGCATATGTTTTGCATGTGATATTGTTTCCAGCATCTGTTATTTTATATGTGATTGTGTACATACCAGAATAACTAGCAACAAATGATGTGTTTTTAACAACGAATTGATGATCAGCACCTGTGTATTCAGCATCTGGTTCAAATTCGTAAGCAACAGGAAGTGAATTACCTTTTTTATCATAAACTGATAAATCAAATTTAACACTTGCACTTCCAACTTCTAAGAATTTAAAATTAGGAAGTTTAATTGTTTGTTTTTGAACAAATAATGCTTTATCTGATGCAGATAATCCATTGTTTCCAAGAGATTCTGATAATCCATTTAATTGCTCTAAATAGTAGTTAAATGAATGTGTGTCGTCAAATAAACTAATTTGAACTGGAGTTGAATCATTAGTGTTTATAATAGCAACAGTTTTTTCAACTGAACTAACTTCTGGATTATAGTCATTTTTTGAAGTTGCTTTAACTTTAATATTGCTAATAACTAATTCATCAGCATCTTCATCTGCTGGTTGATTATCAGCTAAGAATGAAGCAAAATCAAACACATATTTATTATTAACAATTTCAAAATATTTGCTTGTGCTATCAATTGTTTTTGTTGCTGTGCCATTATCAAAATTACCAGAAGTAGCTGTTGCTGTTACTTCAACAACTTCAAATGGTCTTTCATCATATTTATCTTTTGATGTGAAAGTGAATTCTAAGCTATCATTGCTCTTAATAGAAGATGGCAATTCGCTCATAGTGATTTCTGGCTTAATTTCGCTATAATCTTGGTTGAATGTGTCTGAAGAAATAACTTTAATAGTGAATGTTTTATAAACTTCATTACCAGATTTATCTTTAACTGTGTATTTAACGTAATAAGTTCCGGCAGTTGAAGTTGTGAATGTTGCTGTTTCGTTAACAGCATATGTTCCCTCTTCAGCTTTTGGAATATCAACATAACCAGTGTATGATCCACCTTTAATTTGTCTTGATAAAGTGAAATCATTAAAGTTTTTTGAGAAATTATCTTTAGCAAACATTGCTGGCAATTCAATAATTGCAGCTGATTTTGCATCAGGACCTATACCAACAATTTTATCCATAACAGCAATTGAAGGAATCATTCCTGTTAAATCGCTTAAAGACTCAATTGTGTCTTCTAAAGTTTGATTAGTAGGAACAACAACACCATCAACGCTTGTGATAGTTGTTTTATCTGCAGAAACTTCATATGCTTTTGTGAATAAAATTTCTGGATCTTGGTTATCAACAACGTCTCTAATTACGTAGCTTTTTGGTTCGCCACTAGTAACATCTGTTAAACCATTTTTCATTTGGCTATAAGGAATAACAGCTTGATATGTTACGTAGTAATTACCAAGCCTTGTTGGAGTGAATTTATAACCATTTAAAACTTCACTTGTTACGTCAATATATGAATCGGTTTCAACATCATGATATTTAACAACAATTTTTAAATGTGCATTAACTTCATCTTCTGAATTTGCATTAGCATCAATAATTTTAGCTGATGGTAATGTTGTTTCAACGCCTGCTTGAGCAGTTTGAATCATAGCAGAATTTAAAGAGAATTCTAATTTCATTT
>JAZUCB010000023.1:0-6665 GCA_045638985.1 Clostridia bacterium | reverse complement strand
TAAAATGAAAGAAGAAAAAGTTAAAAAAAGAAAACCTGTTTGGCTTCGAATTTTAATTTGGGTTTTAAGCTCAATATTAAGCCTTACAGCCCTAGTTGGGGTTGGTTGCGGAATCTTATACTTTAAGTTTCAAATCAACGTTTTTGAAGTAATTAATCAGGTTAAAGTTTTAAATCAAGAAGTTAATATGAATAAGATTTCGCCAAATGCTTATTCATTAACAGATATAGCAAGTGCAAAAGAAAAAACAGATGCAAATCTTGCCGGATTAATTTCTTATTCAATTGAAGATGGATATTCAATCACTCCCGAAAATATTATTGATGCAATGACTGGCGAATTGAAATTTTCAGACAAACAAATTGGTGCAATAATTAATAACTTTATTGAAAACCAAGAACAATTAAATATTGAAGTTGGCAAAACTATTAACTTAAAAGAGCACGGATTTAAAATAGTTGAAATTTCATTTTTAAACATAACTGAAACAACTGCAGATTTTAGAATGGTAATGAAATTAAACTTAACAAAACTAAAAGAAAAACATATGAATAGTTTTCCTCTAAACTGGGTTCGAAATTTCACTCCAGAAACAATTTACATTTCAGCAACTTCAACCATAACTAAAAATAATGGTGCATTTAATTATACAACTGCAGGAAAAAGTTTAACAATTAATAACCTAAGCGAAGAAGACACTGCCAGCCTTTTCAATACAGCAAACCTTTTATTTAAACTTGGGTCATCAAAAGAATTTGCAAACACCATTTGCACGTCTTTCATAAACCTTCTAATAGGAAATGAAGAAACCCCTGGCATAACATATTCACTTAAAGATGCCGGAGCAACTGATTTTGCATTTGAAAGCGATGATTTAGGAAATTACTATATTATAAAAATGTGATAGATAATACAGTAATAGAATATTTAAATTAATAATTACTTATTATATATTAAATCACCAAAAAAGGCTTAAAGTTATTGCTTTAAGCCTTTTTCTTAAATATTAATAGTTTCATGCCAGTTGTCTGGAGTTAGCCATTCATGCCAAATTTCAGAGTTCACGTCAATAACTTCAGATAATATTTCAATTTCAATTAAATTTCCAACGTTTGAGTTGTTTAACGAACTTGAAACTTTTAATTGAGTTATTGCAAGCGAAGATGCACCCATTTCAAAAACAGATGAAGAATCATTAACAAAGTAATACCAACCATCATCTCCTAAAAACCAATCTTCGCCAACGCTTATTTCAAAAATATTAGCAAGAGCATCGTTTAATTTAAAATCAACTTTAAACCTTGCATAAGAATCGTTTCCTAAATTAACAATACGCAAGCCCCCATTTAAGTTTAATTTTTCGCCTGGCGCTAAGTGAGTTGGAATTACTAAATTCTCAGCAGGTTCTCCTATTTCATCAATCCATTTTGAATTAATTGAGTTAACCGTTATCTGGTTCGTTAACCCAACATTCTGATATACCAAAGCACTAATAGTTATGGGCAACAAAATTATGCATAATGAAAAAAACACAATCATAATACTTAAAGCTCTAATTTTATTAAGATTTCTCATGTTGCCCTCCTATTAGATTTTTTGAATGTTTTATTTTAATATTAAAAAGTTGCTAACTTCCCAAAATCGCTGATTTTTATTTATATGATTTAAATTTATTTAACCAATCGGTTGGTGCATTATCTTTCCATGGGTGATTATTATAATCAATTCCATCAATTTGCAGAATATCAGCCTCAACAACAAAATCCAATTTATAACCATTCAAAGAAGAATAATTAGGAATTGATATTGATTTTATGAAATTAAGCGAGCTAATGTTTTTAACCGATTCATTAAAATAAAAGCAAGAATAACTAGAATCACTAATCCATTCACCTTGAGATGTTTCAAAAACATAGGTTAATGAATTTGGCAAAACAACAATGTTATCAAACTCATTATATAATCTTGGCGCAATTTTAACTCTAACAACACCATCAACAGTGCATTTTAAGTTAAGTTTTATGCTAACATTTTGGCTTGAACTTGCCCCTAAATTAATTCTTTGATTAAGTGTTGAATTTTCTATGCTAACAATTTTAGCTTCTCCAACTTGAGAACCATAATCAATATTGTTTTGCTTATATTTAAGCGCAAAAATCAATCCACCCGTTATAAATGTTATGAAGCATAGCGAGCAAGCAACTGCAAAAATAATAATTCTATTTCTCATCAGTTTGCACCCCCTTCAAAAAACACAACACTGCTTATAATTGGGTCCCATGAGTTATAGTTTTTATTAGCAAAAACTATTCTTAATTCTGAATATCTGCCATCTTCAACAGTTGCGCTTAAATAGTTTTGAATCCAATAAAGGTTTCCATCAGCTCTGCTAGCCATATATTGCTTAACGCCAACATTTTCAATCTTTTCCCAACTTCCAGATTTGGTTTTGCCTTCAATAATAACTAACGATTCTATTGGATTTCCATTCAAATCAACATAATTTAAATAGTTGTTGTAACTATAAAGCAAAATTCCAAACTTATTAGAATGCATATCGTAAGAAATATATTTCAATGAGTTATCATCAGAAGTTTGAATAATTCCTGTTGTGTCCACTGAGCCATAATGATAGTTAAATTCTTGGAAGTAATAATAACTATCGCCTGCCGGATCAATATTATAGAAACTAATATTATTGCTCGACCAGTTTTTAAATTTAGAACTATTAGTTAAATCATCTTTGAAAATGATTTTGCTTTTATTATACTCCCAATCTATTCCAGCATCGCTATTGAACCTATAAATAATATTAGGCGTTTTATTAACGTAATCTTTTCCTGAAATTAAAGACTTAAAATACCAGAACGCTTTAGAAAAATCACCTTCTGGCTTAATTAACCAAAGCCCTTGCACTTCTTCATTTGTTGGTCTGCTAGAACCAGTTGAATATTTAACGTTGCTATAAATTCCCCAATAAACAAGTTTATAAACTCCCCACTCAACTGCCTTTTTAACTTCATGAGTTAATTTTGAATAAAACTCAGAATCAGTGTTTTCATCATAACCAAACTCGGTTATCATAATATTTTTTCCTGCTGTGTAAGCTGAGGCAGGATATTGAGATGGATTAGTGTAAGACAAGTTATTTTGAGCAGCTGAATATAATTGATTTAGCAAGTTTTCAATTGGGAACATATAGTTGCCATTTGAGTCTTTTAGATATGAATACCAATCTGAAATGCTATATAAATCGCAATATGTTTTAGGCACTGCCACGTCAACCAATCTCCATCTATTAGGAACGTTTGGAATATTTTGACCAATATGGTTAACCTCAAAATTACCATAAACTTTTGACGCTTTTGAAGTTATTATTAACCCTTTTCTTCCTGCAATAATGCCATCTTGCCTTGCATTAATATAGCCAACATAAGAATCAGTTAAAAGTTGCCTTTGCGCATCGGTGGTGCATAAATCATAATAAGCACCATAAGCATTATCACCTTCCCAGTTAGATAAAATGAAGGTTTTGCCAGCCTGAGAATATGTTGATAATAAATATTTGGTTAAATCTTCAAATTCTTTTCTAACCATTGCATAATAAATTTCCATATCGCTTAAGGTGTAAGCATTTGTTAAAACTCTTTCCCATGGGCAATAAACAAATTCATATGCCACTAAAACATAAGTTTTAATATTTGGATTTTCAAATAATTCTTTATATGGTTTTGACTTAGCCAAATCAGTCATATTATTAATGCTAGTTGTTCCCCAATCGGTGTTGAAAGGATACATTTCTTTATAATGGTTTGCCAAAGACACTTTATAAACAGTTGAACCCATATCTTTTCCAACAAAGTTTGCGCCTTCAACTAAATAATTATCGCTAGTGAAATTATATAATCCACCCCAGTTTGTTCCACCAATAATATCTTTTAAAGCGTAACCATGAGGTGAAACTGGAATGTCTGTGAAATTATTAAAATCAAAGTTATTAATAACTTGCTCCATTCCAATATATTCTTCTTTTTCACCCACCTGAATAACTGGGTTTAAATAATAATCATCATCAATGTTATCTTTACCATATTTAAAGTTGCTATCATATAACCAAGCATCTTCTGATTTATAAACAACAAACTGAATAACAACCAACTCTTCATATAAATCGATTTCAAAACTTGATGAATTATTCAATTCATAGTTAACATAAACTTGTGCATTATAATATGTTGGCAAAACATATGTTAAAGCATAACTTCCATAATTAATCAAACTAAATCTCAATTGAGAAACAATATCAACCGAAGCATTATAATTGTTTTGATATGCATCTTTTAATGAGAAGAACACAGTTGCGTTTTCACTAGTTGAATAACTTTCGTCTTTAAATAAAATCGAAACTTCAACTTCGCAATCGAATATTTTTTCGTAGGTTGCTTCCAACACAACGCTTTCTGTTAGGTTAGATAATGAAGTAACCTTAACTCCATTATTATACCAACCCAAAAATTCATAACCAGCAACTTCTAATGCTGGTTGCATAGCAACAGATGCACCATCATTAACAATATGCTCTGCCACCACGCTTCCATTCATATCAACGAATCCAACATAATTTTGGCTAGATTCAACGAAATAACAATATATGGTTGAATTTGATGCAGGTATGGTGAATTTTGCCACCTCATCTGCTGAGAAACTTAAATTATTAACGTTATTTAATTTCCAACTTGCGAATTTATATCCACTCGCAACGTTGCTAAACCTTAAATCAACCTCACTGCCATATTTATAAAGCCCACCACCGGTAACATTCGCAACACCCGATGGATATGCTTGAATAGTTACTGAATATTGAATAGGCTCAAAATCCACATAGATGTTTCGGTTTTCTCGTGGCATTGTGAAGGTGTATGATGAATTAGTTGATAGAATTGTTCCATCGCTTAAATAGAACTTGCTAACTTTATAGCCAGTTTTAGGCGTTGCAGTTAGCGTTACTGTTTGCCCAACTTTAAAATAATCATTTTGCCCAGTAACCGAGCCAAACTCAGAATTATTAATATAAGTTTTAACGGCGTAAGTTTCTTCCATGTAATAAGCGTAGGCAATAATATCCATATCTGGCATATTAAAAACGCAAGGGTTCTGATCTGACGCCACAGAATCATCTGCAACATATCTAAACTCAACAAACCTATACCCAGGGTTTGATGTTGCAGTTAGTGTTACCACTGAGTCAAACGCCACCATTTCATCTTTAGTTGAAACATTTCCTGCAAGAGGAGTTGGGTTAGTTACTTTTAATCGATAATAATTAACCTCATACGCCACGTAAACATTGAAACTTGAGTAAATAGAAGTTATTGAGTGAGTGTATGATATTCCGGTTGAATTTGGATTAGAAGTGAATTTCCCATAATGAGTGTAGCCTCGTTTATAAGGGATTGAAACATCTGATAAATTAACTGCATAATCAGGGTAACGCGTTGTTTTGGTTGAAAGCAGCTGATTACCGGCTTCATTATAAACATTAACATTAAAATTCTCATAGAAAACCCTTAATTGTGGGTAACCATTATTATAATAAGGGCTTGACGAATCAGGAAAACCCCAAACTCTAGGGGTAACCGTTGAAGCGTTCCATTCCCAAGAAGATAGTGGTGCAGCCCCTGAGTTCTTTAATGATGCAGCACTAATAACCCCGCAATTAGATGTTGAAATATTTGTTGAACCAGTATATCTATTGAAAAAACCGTTTTTATTTGATCCACTTTTTTTGCATGAATTTTCTAATGTTGCACAGTTATATAATGTTCCACCACCTTCATCTTTTGCAGAAATTCCACCCAGCGCCCAATATGTTGCACTATCAATTTCTAAGGTTCCAATGTTATAACAATTAACAACACTTCCCCCAGCCACTTCGCATGCAATTCCTGCAACATAGTGGGTGGTTGTCCAAACACCAGTTCCATCAAGATAAATATTTGCAGCATTAAAGCAATTACTAATAGTTCCAGCACCTATGTAAGATGTAACCGCTCCAACATAAACCCTTTTCTCTGTTCCATTTTCAATATCATAATTCATCTTACCCGTTACAAAGCAATTAGAAAGTTCTCCATAGCTATCTATTGCAATAACAGCACTATAAAATGTTCCTTTTGCTTTAATATTATAATTCACATTAGTGAAACCAACATTTTTAAAAACTGAATCATAATCTAAAACGTTAATAAATGCAAAGTCTTTACTAGATGTTGTTAACCCAGAAATTGTGTAACCACAACCATCATATGTTCCATTAAATCTATCAATCATTGTCCACGATGATGGGCAAGTTAAATTACACACTTGGCGATAATACGCTGTTCTATAATTTCCTGCGTTATTATTGCACTGCGTTGCCATATATGTTAAGTCGTCTGAACTATCAACAATATATGGGTTGTTTTGTGAGCCATCTCCACTCATTGCTGTTAATGCAATTCCATAATCGCCATTTTCATTACCAAATGCCAAATCAATTTTCTTTGAATTTGCATTAACCATTATTAAATTAACGCAAAAAACACTAGCAATTGCAATTATTGCTAAAATTAAAGTATTAATAATAATTCCAAATTTAAATTTTTTTCTCATGTTTTTTTGCTATA
>JAZUCB010000022.1:0-4590 GCA_045638985.1 Clostridia bacterium | reverse complement strand
AGTTTTTTTGTTTTGTGTGTTATAATTCAAGAAATAGGAAGAAATTATGAAAACATTTATATTTAACAAAGAAACTTTAAATAATAATACTTTTATTATTAGTGATATGGAATTTAATCATTTGAAAAATGTGATGCGTTTGAAAGTTGGTGATCAAATAAATGCAGTTTGTTTTGATGATTATAATTATATTTCAAAAATAACTGAGATTAATAAAAATAATGCGATATGTGATGTGTTGGAAAAACAACACAATAATAGTAATCCAACTAAAAAAGTTACTGTTTTTCAAGCGTTATTAAGAAATGAAAATTTAAATACTTGTGTTCAAAAGTTAACTGAATTAGGGGTTTCAACTTTTATTCCTTTTCAGTCTGAATTTTGCACAGCTAAAAAAACTGATTTAAAACATAAAAAATTGCAAGAGATTAGTAATCAAAGTATTAAGCAATGTGGCAGAAGCAAACCACTAATTGTTGAGCAAACTTTAATGTTTGGAGAAATGATTGATAGATTATCAAATTATGATGCTGTTATATTTGCAAATGAGTCAGAAAAAAAATGCTTGTTGTGTGATATAAATTTAAATAAGTTTTCAAATTTAGCAATTATAATTGGGTGTGAGGGTGGATTCTCACAAGTGGAAAAAGAAAAATTAAACAAACGCGAAAATATATATAGTGTAACTTTAGGAAATAGAATTTTAAGGGCAGAAACTGCATGTTTAGCTCTTTCTGCATTAGTTTTAAATAAAATCGGAGAAATATGATTATGCAAAAGGTTAGTATAATAACTTTGGGTTGTAAGGTTAATAAGTATGAAAGTGAATGCATGGCTAGTTCTTTAATTGAGAATGGTTTTAGTGTTACTTTTGAATTAGAGCCTGCCGATATTTATGTTATTAACTCATGTGCTGTAACTCAAATGTCGGAAAAAAAATCTAGGCAATATCTTGCTAAAATAAAAAAAATAAATCCAAATGCTAAAATAATTGTTTGTGGTTGTGCTAGTGAAAATAATGCTGAACAATTTAAAAAAGATGATTTAAAAGTTGTTATTTTTGGAACGCAACAAAAAAGTAATATAATAAGTTATATAACAAATAAAAGTTTTGAGGAACATGATTTCACATGTGAATATGAGAATATGAATTATCCTTATATAACTTCAACAAGGGCATATTTAAAAATACAAGATGGTTGCAATAACTTTTGTTCTTATTGCCTTATTCCATATGTTCGTGGAAGAAGTAGGAGTAGGGATTTAAATGAAATAATTGAAGAGGCAAAAAAACTTTCAAAAGAATTTAATGAAATAGTTTTGATTGGAATTGATATAAGCGATTATAAAATTAACGGTAAACTTGCATTGGGTGAGGTATTAAAAAATTTAAACAATTTGCCAGCTCGAATAAGAATTAGCAGTTTTGAAGTAAGAATTATTGATGATGAATTTTTAACTATTTTAAAAGAAATGAATAATTTTGCACCATCATTCCATTTATCGTTGCAGAGTGGTGATAATAGCGTTTTAAAAAGTATGAATAGAAAATACACAAGAGAGCAATATATTCAAAAATGTGAACTTATTAGAAAATACTTTCCAGACGCTAATATAACAACAGATATTATTGTTGGTTTTCCTGGAGAAACTGATGAACAATTTAATAACACTGTTGAACTTGCAAAAACTGTTCAGTTTGGAAAAATTCATGTGTTTCCATATAGTAGAAGATCGGGAACTGTTGCTAGCAGAATGGTAGATTTACCAAGTGATATTAAAAAAGATAGAGTTAAAAAATTATCAGCAGTTGGTGATCAATTGGCAAATGAATTTAATTCGAAATTCATTAATTCAATTCAAGATGTTTTGCTTGAGGACGTTGAAGATGAATATTTTGTTGGTTTTACCAATAATTATATAAAGGTTTACATTAAAAATTATAGCCAATTACGCAGTAGTGAGTTTGTTAAAGTTAAACTTTTATCGCTTTATAAAGAAGGTTGTTTAGGAGAAATAAATGGGTAAGAAAGATGATTGCATTTTTTGTAAAATAATTAAAGGTGAAGTGCCAAGTTATAAAATATATGAAGATGAAAACGTTTATGCGTTTTTAGATATTGCTGGTGATGTTTTTGGACATACATTGGTTGTGCCTAAAAATCATTATGAGAATATTTTTGATATTCCAGAAGTTGAATTAAATCAAGTTATGAATGCTGTTAAAAAGATTTCACAACATTTTTTAACCGTGGGTTACACAGGAGTTAATCTTATGAATGCTAGTGGTGTTGATGCTCAACAAAGTGTTTTTCATTTGCATTTTCATATCTTACCAAGATCTAAAAATGACGGGTTAGACACGTGGCCAAAATTTTCGAAAAACAATTTTGATTTTGAAGCAATAGCTAAGTTGTTAAAAATAAATTAGTAAATAGGGTTGACAATTAAGATAAAAATTAATATAATATCACAGAAATTTATAAAAAAGTGGGTGAATTAGGTTGTCTACAGTTAGAGTTGGCGAAAATGAAAACGTTGAAAGCGCTATCAAACGTTTTAAACGTAAATGTCAAAAAGATGGCATCATTGGTGATTTAAGAAAACATGAACAATATGAAAAACCAAGCGTTATGAAAAAGAAAAAACAAAAAGCTGCCATCAAAAGAGCAAGAAAAAGCAAATAGTTAAAATATTGTAAAAAAGTGTTGATTGTTCGACACTTTTTTTCATTTTATTCACTCGTATATTTTTAACATTTATTTAGTTAATTGATAATATTATTCATATTTCAATGAAAAAGAGGAAAATATGGGTAGAAGAAATAATCAATTAAGAATGTTAGCCAATTTAGCACGTGAAAGAATGTTAAATGGGGGTTATGATGACCCTGTTGCAGTAAAAAATTACAACAATCGTAAGGTTAGTAGTTATTTTATTAAAAATGCACAAGCAATGAGAAAAATGAGTGCAAAAACAGAATTTGTTACAATAAAAAATGATGAAGATATTCAGTTTATAAAAAGAGTTGTTTGCATGCTTGAGGAAAATAATGATATTTATAATCCACTAGGTGTTTTAGCGGATAAAAAGTATTTAAACTCACTAAATGAAACAGAAAAGCAGTTTTACATGTTAAAGCTTTCTGATAAATATAATAAAATAAAAGATGCATATTTTAGTGGACAATTAAAAGAAGCAAATTAATTAAGTTTATTAGTTTGTTAATAACACGTTGGTGTGATATACTCATACGAGCACAAAGGATGAAAATTTATGGATATATTATTTGGTTTAAATGAGCAACAGAAAAAAATAGCTCAACATTCAGATGGGCCAATTTTAGTAACTGCAGGGGCTGGAAGTGGTAAAACAAGATTATTAACGCATAGAATTTGTTATCTTATTCAAGAAAAAGGAATTGCTCCAGAAAACATTTTAGCAATAACATTTACTAATAAAGCAACAAACGAAATGCGTGAAAGAATTGAAAAGATGTTGCCGGAGGGTGCTAATGTTTGGATTAGCACGTTCCACTCAATGTGTGTTAAAATATTAAGGCAAAACATTGCGAATTTAGAAGGGTATACTAAATTTTTTACTATCTGTGATGAGTCAGATAAAGACAAGCTAATTAAAAGCATTATTAAAGAAAAAGAAATTTCAGATAATGATTTTAAAAACACTCTTCAGTGGCATATTGCAAATGCAAAAAATAAAGGATTGGGCCCGAGAGAATATCAACATGAAATTTCAAATTTATCTGATTCTGATATGATTATTGATTGTTATCAAAGATATGAAAATGAGTTGAAGAAAAGTAATAATTTGGATTTTGATGATTTGTTAGTTAAAACCTTTGAGTTATTTAGCAAATGCCCAGAAGTTTTAAAAGTATATCAAAATAGATTTAAATATATTCATGTTGATGAGTTTCAAGATACGAACATAATTCAATATAAATTAGTTAAAATGTTGTGTGCTGTTAATAAAAATATTTTTGTTGTTGGTGATGAAGATCAGTGTATTTATTGCTGGAGAGGTGCCAACATTGAAAATATAAAGAATTTTATTTCTGATTTTGATAACACAACTATTTATAAGTTAGAACAAAACTATAGAAGCACGAAAAATATTATTAGCTCTGCTAACCAATTAATTAAGAATAATGTTGAAAGATTGGAAAAAACTTTATTTACTAATAATGAAGATGGTGAGCTAATTTCTTACTATGAAGCTGGTAATGAAAATGATGAAGCAGAATACGTTGCCAGAAAAATATCTCGCCTAATTGATGGTGGTGTGAAACCAACCGAAATCGGCGTTTTAATGAGAATTAGTGGCTTAAGTAGGTTGTTTGAAGAAAAGTTATTGAATTATAATATTCCTTATGTTGTTAGTGGAATATTTAAATTTTTTGATAGGTTAGAAATTAAAAACTTGCTTGCATATTTAAGAGTTATAGTTAATAATTCAGACAATATTAGTTTAACAAGAATAATTAATTTCCCTAAAAGAAATATAGGTAATGCAACTGTTGATAAGTTGCTAGAATATGCTAATGATAATAACTTATCATTATTTGAAACA
>JAZUCB010000021.1:0-2562 GCA_045638985.1 Clostridia bacterium | reverse complement strand
GAAAATTCAAGAAACGGCAAAGCAAAATTTATTGAGCTATGCTCCTCTTGATATTCTTGAACACATTGGCGAGCCTTTAGGTGTAAAGAAACTTCTTGCGAATTGTTCTGTTACAGATTTAAAATTCAAAGTTGATGAACCCTTAGAATTTGATTTTGTAATCGAAAAAGGAACTGAAGTTGAAACTAAAGATGGCTTGTTTATATTCCAAACAACTCAGACTGTTATTCTCAAAGCAGGTCAAACAGAAGTTGTCGCAGAGGCATCTTGTGAGACTCCGGGATCTGCATCAAATAATTATATTATCGGTTCAATCAATAATTTAATTACACCTTTAAGTTATATCAACGAGGCTGAAAATATAACAATATCCGCAGGCGGTGCAGATGATGAAGAAGCTGAAAGTTTAAGAGAACGAATTAGACAAGCTCCTGAAAAATTTTCTAATGCAGGAAGCAGAGGTGCTTATCGCTATCATACTTTGACTGCTCATCAATCTATAATTGATGTTGCAATAAATTCTCCATCTCCTGGCGTGGTTAATATTTATCCTTTAACATCAGAAGGAAACCCTAATAGTGAAATTATAAATATTGTTCAAATCTATTTATCTGACGATAAAATTAGACCATTAACAGATTTAGTTAAGGTTTTATCCCCAACAAAAAAAGATTTCACAATAGAGGCAACAATCTATTTATATAAGGATGCTGATGTTACAAGCGTTCAAACAACTATTAATGCAAAGTTAAATGAATACAAAATTTCATTGTCTGAAAAACTAGGAAAAAATGTAATTCAAACTCAAATTATTGCAATTTTAAATAGCGTTTACGGAGTGTTTAAAGTCGATTTAAAAACTCCTGCTGACATAGAAATTTCTGAATCTGAATGGGCGAATTTAACTAATTTTAATATCTCAATAGGAGGTTATGCCGATGAGTAAGAAAACTCTTGCACCGATTAATGATGTAAACCTTAAAATTTTTGATGAAATATGCGAAGAAAGATTCGCACAATTAGACTTGGAATCTCTCTTGGTTTCAATAATAGACAATGTTCCTGTAGATGCTTTGCCACATTTAGCGGAGCAATATCACATTACAGGGAATGAGGGTTGGTTGCAGGCTTTAAGTGAAACCGAAAAACGCAACCTTATTAAATCTGCTATAAAAATGCATCGATACAAAGGTACAAAGTATGCATTGGAAGAAATTTTTAAAACATTGAATATCGTTGGAAATATTGAAGAATGGTTTAATTACGGCGGTGATCCATATCACTTTAAAGTTATTCTTCAGATTTTCAATCGTTCAATCAACGAAGAAACAGAGCTCAAATTAAGAGCATTAATTGATGAATACAAAAATGAACGTTCTTGGTTAGAAGAGATTCAGTTTCACTTATCAACTTTGGCTAGTATGCATTCATACGCAGCCACTATCGAAGAAGAAGTAATAACAATAAATTCTAGGAGTTAAAATGGCTGAAGAATTTTACTCGTTAGTCACAGACTATGGTGCTGAAAAACAATTAAGATGTATAACAGATGGTTTGCCTTTTGAAGTTACTCACATTGCTTTAGGTGATGGGAATGGCAGATATTATGAACCAAACACAACACAAACAAAGCTTGTGCATGAAGTTTGGCGTGGGAATGTTGAAAAATGCGAATGGACTGAAGATAGATTTTACTGTGTAACAACAGTTCCTGCTGAAGTTGGTGGGTTTGATGTTCGTGAGGCAGGTGTTTTTGATGCAGAGAATAATTTAATCGTAATTACAAAATTCCCTGAAACAACAAAACAAGCACCTGAAAGTGGGACAGTAAAACAACTCACAATTAGAATTGAGCTTCAGATGTCAAATAAAGAATTGGCAGAATTAGTTATAAATCCAAACTTAAACGTCGTAACAATGGACGTGCTTGATGACACGATAAATAAAACCGATGAAAAGTTTAATGCTTTAGATGAGAAATATCAAAAGTTAGAAGAAAAGGGTGTTGCAGGGGGTTATGCTCCAGTTGGCGAAGATGGTTTAATACCAAATGCATTTATTCCTGAACCTGAAACAAAAAGTATATTAACTCCATTCTGCTTGAATTCATGCAGGCTTGATACAAAAGGAAATCCAAATTTATTATCAAGTCAAACAGTCAAAATCTGGAAATACACAGCAAGTTCTCTTGGAGTTTTTTATACTTCTCAAAATATTACATTAGCAAAAGATGTTAATGTTTATAAAGATACAGAATTAAATGAAAAACTTGCAACTATTGTTGCTGTTGATACAAGTGCAAAAACAATTTCATTTGGCACAATTGAAACCTTAAGCGAATTTGAAAATGAGCCATTACATTATTCTGCTACAAAATATGGCGAATTTTATGTTAAAGAAAGTCTTGTTTTAGGTGCTGAATGTTATTCGGATGCAGAATGCACTCAATTAATGGGTGTTGTAACTTTCTTGAATTTAACAAAAATCAGCATTGGCGAAGTTGAAACCTATACATTCGATGGGAATTTAACAACCCACATTTATATAACTGCGAACGCACCA
>JAZUCB010000020.1:0-7671 GCA_045638985.1 Clostridia bacterium | reverse complement strand
GCAAATAATGACATATTTATTTCAGCAATTGAGTTTTTAACTTATGATTCAAGTGGAAATGTTGTTGTTCAAGAATATGAAAATAATGGTGTTCTAGCATCATTAATGGGTACTGAAATAGGCAATTATTTATCAGCATCTTATTTAACAGCAACGAACGATGGTTATAAATTTAATGTTGAAAAAAGCATTGATCTTATTGGAAAATCATTTGGATTCAGAGTAACAGTTCAAAAAACAGTTAGCAATAGAGTGTACACTGATTCAGATGAAATTTGGTTTAGAATTGCACCGTTCAAAGTTACAGATATAACGGTTAATAGGGTTGATAAAAACAATAATTTTGTTGGAATATTTAACCAAGAATATAAATTAGAGTTAAAATTAGTAACACAAATTAGCGACATAGAAAACTCAAATTTTGAAGCAAATGTTAATGCGTTAATCAATAAATTGGAAGAAAGAATTAACATAGACGGCTTAAATGAATTTGGTACTAGTGGATCATCAACATGGTTCTATAGAAAAGGCGAAAATGTATATTCTAACTTAAAAGCAGGTAAAGCATTTAATGACTTCATAATTTCTCAAACTGGCATGGATTTAACTGTTAGAAATATTGTTTTAGATAACACTTCAAGAATTCTTGCACAAACCCAGATTCAATATTTACAAGGTGATTCTGTTAATTGGACTAGTGTTTGGGATGAAGCAACAATAAATTCAAATATTGAAGCTTGTTTTGTGATTAACAATTCTTATAAGGGTGATGCTAGTGAAAATCATAATCAATATAATAATGATTTCGCTAATTACACTTATTATTATAGCCTTGAATTTGGTTTTGAACTTCAAAGATTGTCAAATGAGGAATATCCAGAACCAATTTATAATGCAGAGCAATTAACTGATGGTTATTTGATTGAAGACACTCATTATATTTTAATGAATGATATTGTTTTAGAAAATTTTGTGCCACTAACTAAAGCAATTGCTAGCCTTGATGGAAATGGTTATGTTTTAACTGTTAAGAGCTTTGATCAAGATAGTGTTAATTCATTAAAAAGTGTTGGTTTCTATTCTGAATTGCCAGAAGGATCAATATTAAAAAATATTATTTTTGAAATTGCTCCTAACACAAATGGAATAGAAATTGAGAAAACAGCGTCTTTAACTGAGTATAATAATGATAAACAAAAGTATGTTTCTAAAGCTGATTTGGCTATTGGAGTTGAAAATACCAATAATAATGCATTTAATGAATATAAATTTGGAATCGCTGCAGGAACAAATAAAGGAATAATCACAAACACTCAAGTGGTGTTTAACGCAGATAATTTAAGAGAAAATTATGATATTGCAAGATTGGGCTCAAAAGAAACTGATGGAAAAACTAGAAATTATTTGAATAATACTCTTAGAACTAGTTCCGTTATAAATATTTATAATGCAAAAGATCCATCTGTTGGAACATCAACAAGAATTGCAGGACTAGTTGGTGTTAATGATAGCACTGGATATATAACAAATTCAAACGTTGAAAACGTTAGCATTATAAGTACGGGAAGTGTTGCAGGGTTAGTTGCAGAAAACTCTGGAAATATTAGTTCAAGTTTCTTTAAAGGTGGAAACGTTGTTAACAATGGAAGCAGTGGAAATTCTGCATCTGAAGGAACTGCAGGATTGGTTGTTAATAACACGGCAACAGGAAGCATTCAATATTCATATGTTCAAGCTAGAAATAATGATAGTTCAATTAACTTGTTAACTGATGAAATATTAAAAGGTTTTTATGGTTACGAAGTTAGAAATATTATTGAAAGTAGACATTTTGGTTCAGTTGTTTATTCAAACATAAACTCAGCAGGGTTTGTTTATAATAATGACGGATATATTGGAAATTCTTATTCAAATATAGTTGTTTATTCAGGTATTGCAACAGCAGGTTTTGTATATAAAAATGCAGGAAATGAAACTTCTGTGGCAACTATTGAAAATTCGTATTCATTATCTTCAGTTCAAATAGGAACAAGTAAGAGCACATCTCCATTTATTGGAATTAGTGGAACAACATCTTTAGATAATGGAACAACAAATAATTCATATTTCCTTCAAATAGGATTAAATGATTATGCAAATAAATTTGACCAATTAAAAACAGGATCATTATCTGGTTCAGAAGTTGCTGCAATGATGGCTCCAGCCGTTGTGGGATATGGAACAGGCGTTGCTCCAGCAAGCGTTGAAGCTAAATATACAACAATCACAACTCCTGGTAGTAATACCATAACCATTGATAGCAAATATGTTGAAATATTTGAATCACTTGCAAGTGGAACTCCATTAAGTGTTGAACAATTTGGAAATTATAGCACATTTAGAACATTTGCATTCAACTCGGATTACTCAACAAATTCAGCAGAAACAGTTTCAACATCAGTTTGGTTTATTCCAAATAACAATGCTTCTAATGAATATAAAAATTATTTCAAACATGATGAATATCTATTAGGATTCCCTCAATTAGCATCTGCAAACTTAGCAACAACTTCATTAAAGAAGGCCAACTTTATTAGCAGAATAAATGAAGATGCAACAGATGTTGATGTGTTTGATATACTTCAAGAAATGAATATTTCAATAAAAGTTAGTGGAGTAGATCTTAATAGAAATAATTTCTCAATAAATGATTTTTACAACACATTGAAGGGTGCAACAACTTATGCATTATCAGATGAGCAAAATCCTGGAATTTTAAAGAAAATTACAAGATCATTTGTTATAGATGACTCAAATAAAAAGTATGCAATTATTCAAGCAATAAATGCAGCAAATTCAGTAACAACATATCAATATTCATATGTTATTAAATATAAAGATATTTCAACAATCTATGGAGAAAGCATTTTAAACCCATATTTGGTTGACACATCAACCGATTTTAATATTTATGCTGGTCAAGTGCTTGAAGGTCAAGTTAATGCAAGCGTTGATGAGAATAATAAATATTTAAGATTTGTTTCAGATATTGAATATGATAATGTTGAATTTGTTTTAAAAACATATAATATTGGTTTCTATGGTGATATTGAAGGTAATGGATTAGAAATCAAGAATTATTATGTTAGAACTGATGAAAGCCTTGAAAATTTAGGATTATTTAGAAGTGTTGGTAAATTATATAACACTAAAGATGATCCAACTTCAGGGGTAAAGTCAAGAGGTAGAATTAGAAATCTAGATATTTCTGTTAATGGCGTTCATGGCTCAAGCGTGAAGCAAGTTGGAACATTAGCAGGTAACATAACTGGTGGAGAAATTAATAACGTTAATATCAAAAAGGCAATTGAAGGAGCATTAATATCAGGAGCTAATGCTGTTGGAGGAATTGCTGGTTTAGTTAGCGAAGACAGTTTATTATTTAATGTTTCAAGTTCAGTTGATGTTAAAGCAAACTTCTATATTAACCAAAATCAATTTATGCCGGAAAATCAAGTTTTAACCGACAACCATTCATTCCATATGTTTAACGGTGAAACAGATGAAGCAAAAACAAATATTTCTTTAGTTTCTTATGCAGGGGGAATTGCAGGAATACTTTGTGTTGATCCTTACACTACTGTTAACGTTAGTGAAACCGATTCTGAAATTAACTCAAGGGTTAGAGCTAATAAAGTGGCTGGAGATGTTTCAGTTTGGGGCGAAGTTGTTGGTGGATTATTTGGTTATATTAGTGAACATTCGATTGTTTCTGAGTCTAACCTATATGTAACTCAAAACATGCATCTTCAAGGTGGTGGTGCTACAGGAGGAATTGCAGGTCATAACTCAGGAAAAATTATTAGATCAACAGTTGAGCATGTTGAGTCAATTCAAAATCAAATTGATACTAGGATTCTTAATTATTTAAATAAAGTTACAACAGATTCTTCTATTATTTTAGATGTTCGGGATTTAACAACAAATGAAGCAACTCAACTTTATTCAAGAAATCCACATTTTATTGGTGGTATTGCAGGAATAAACCATGGTGGAAGTATTAAATATTCTTATAATAGAGTTGATGTTTCAAACATTAATTCAAAATATGCAGGTGGAATTATTGGTTTAAGCATTGGTGCAGAATTAGTTGATGTTTATACTTCAGCAAGCGTTTATGCATTCAATGGAATAGGTGGAACAATTGGTATTCAAACAATATTTGATTCAAATAAAACTTTATTAGGGAATAAAACAAGTGTTAATTATCACATAATTAATCAAGAAGAATTATTCCTAAATAAAACATACTTGGATTCAGATGTTTTATATATAAATTCTTTAGTTAGCGCTAATATGTGGAAAGATAGACACAAATTAGTTTCTAGAGGCTTATATAATTCTTCTGAATCAGCAAAAATTGGTTCGTTTATTGGTTACTCATCAACATTTAATGTTGAGTATAATGAAATAAAATCTTGGTATGATCCAACGATAAACCCAATTGAAGATAGAATTATAAATGAAGATGTTTATTTTATGTTTGCATATTTAAATAATAATTCTTCGAAAAAAGAAATTATTCATGAAATTGGAAACAAAAATAAACAATCTTTAAATGAAGATATTAACGAATATATTGAAGATAATGGCTCAGATATTCTTGTTAATTATTATCAAACAGATGCGGGTGATAAATATGCAATATATGGTAGTTATGACAATAATTTATTCTCTCGTCTTCAGAACTTTGGAAGTTTAAGAACTTTGCGTGAAATTTATGTTGGTAAATATTTGTCAACAGAAAGTGGAAATGCAATAGTTGAAAGTGAAGGCTCTCAAGAAAATAAAAGTATTCCGCAAATTTATTCATCTTGGAATAAAGTTATGTGGAAGGGCATTAATTTCAACAATGAAGGATTTAGAGAAAATGCTAGTAACGCAATTTTCCCAGAAATAAGTTATAATGCTATAAGTGAAGTAATTTGTGTGTCTGATTGGGAAGCATTGGTTAATGGAATTGAAGAAAATCCAAATGCAACATTTATTGTAATGAACGATATTATTGTTCCATCATCTGGAAAACCCTTCTCTAGACCAAGTTCTGTGTTAACAGGAAAAATTGTTAGCAATAGAGATAATAATGGAAATTATTTGCAACATTCATTTATTATTTCAGATAATAACGTTTACAACATTTTTGGAGACCAAGTTAGTGGAGCAACATTTGAATCTATTAATATTAAATTAAAAAATGATATAACTATTAATGGAAATAATAACTATGTTGGTTTGTTGTTTGGTCGTGCAAGTGGAAATAAAACAACATCAATAAATAATGTGAATATAAAATCAGCAGATTCAAATTCAAAAACGGTTACTATGCAAAATCCAAATAGTGCTGGTTTAATAGCAGGAAGTGGTGTTAACGTTTCAATATTCAACACTAAAGATTCTGCGATGATAGAAAATATTAACCTAGTGATAAATAGCGAAACAGAAGCAGATAAGAGTTATTATTATGGCTTAGTTATGGGCTATATGCAAGGCTCAAACTCTCCAGCAACAAACGTTAAAGTTGAAAATTCTAATTTAACAGTTAATTTAACATTAAATAACGAATCAAAAGAACTAGGTGTAGGTGGTTTATTTGGATATGTTGAAAGTGCAGGTCAATTAGCTAATTTAGAATCTAATAATTCAAATATTAGTGTAAAAGTTTCAGGAAGCAATAAATTAGTTGGTAGTGAAATAGATGGGAAAACGCTTGCAGGAATTAATGTTGGTGGTATTGCAGGAATATCAAAAGCATTTACTTCATTAGTAAGGGTTAACGATAATGATTCGGATTCTGATATAACATTAATAAACGAAACTACTTCTAATTATAATATTGGTGGTGCTTTCGGCATAATCAACAAGAAAACTGGTGTTTCAGTTTATGATAACTTAAATGATGCTATTGTTTCAGACAATGTTAAAATAGACATTTCAAACACATTAAGTGTTGCAGAAATTTCTATTGGTGGAGTTATTGGAAATGTTTACACAGCAAACGGAATAAGAAACATTTATTCATTAGCAGAAATAAACGCTAATATTAAAGGAACAACTGCATATATTGGTGGAATTATTGGTTATGAAAGTTTAATTTCAGAACTTGAAAATATTGGAATTGCATCTTCAACTATAACTTTACAAGGAGAAGTTACCAATAAATATATCGGTGGTATGGCGGCACATGCTAATGGTTCACTAGTTAAAAACACGGTTATAGGATATATAAACCAAGATGGTTCAGTGTTTAATAATCTAGAAATCAATGATGCAATTTCTGCAAGTGGTAATTCATACGTTGGAGGTGTGATTGCTTGCGCTGAAAATAATGAAATAAATAATGTTGTTGTTTCGGATATTGATTTAACAACAAATGCAGATTGCGTTGGTGGTGCAATTGGATATGCAAAATCCAATGTAAAACTATACCAAGTTGGTGTTTATGGTGCATTTACATCTAATGGAACCTACTTAGGTGGATTAGTTGGAACCGGTTCTATTGCAAAAATAGAACAGTGCTTAAGTGATGTTGAATTAACATCAAATAAAACAAGTGGAGTTGCTCACGTTGGTGGGTTAATTGGTCAACTAAATTTATCAACCCCAATTGTGGTTCAAACATGTATTACATTAGGTTCGATCAGTTGCAACAATTCAGATGCTGATTGTGGTGGATTATTTGGTAACATTACAGGAACAAACGGTGCTGATTTTAAAAATACATTCACGGCAATGAGATTATCTGCGGAAATTTTAAAAGCAAATGCAGAAAATTACATAAAAAATCCAACATCAGTAAATAAAGGTGCAGTTGTTGGTAATATAGGCGCATCTCTAGATGAAGACTTTATTAATAGATTAAAAAATGTTCGTTATAACATAGATTTTATGCCTTTAAATAACGGTTTCGGCTACGCAATGGGTGTTGAAGAATTATTAAAAGGCACTGAAGAATTTGTTAAAAATGATTTGAGCGAAGGATTTATTGATTACAACACTGGAAATCAAATTGAAATGAACCCTTATTTAACAATTAAAAAATTAAATGGAATAGAATATAATGCTTATCCATTATTAAATTGGGTTCTTGAAAACGAAGTGTTTGCTAGTTCAATTTATGCTGAAGGTTCAAATTCAGTTCCAAAAGTTGTTTATGGATCAAACACTAATTGGAGTTTGGAATCATATTTTGTTAATGATAATGAGATTAATAGTGGTTCAACAACTTCATTAGTGGACACGATTATTTATTTAAATCCTGAAAAGTCATTAACAATAACAAAAGGCTTTGATTCAATAGATGATTCAAGCATTATTGTTGGAGCTAATATTTCATCAACAAATAATAAGACTTTAGTAAAACAAAATAATGGAATTATTTCGGATTTAATTGATAATTCAAATGTGTTGTCAGTTGAAACAAATAATGGAATTTTAGTTGATGTTAAAAATGCAAATTATTATACTTCGGGAATAACAAATAATGGTATTATTGAATATTCACAATTGAAAATTAATAATTCAATTAATGGAACAAATGGATTAATTTATAATACCAAGTTAACATCTAAATCTGATTCAAACAATGTTTTAACAAGTAATCAAAAATTATTAGATTCATATATTATTAATTAC
>JAZUCB010000019.1:0-4780 GCA_045638985.1 Clostridia bacterium | reverse complement strand
CATCAATTTTTTAACATACTTAATTTAAAATTTTAGTTAACAAAAACAAAAAAAATAGCAAAGTTAAACTTTGCTATTTTTCTAATTTGTTTGAGGTTTATATGTGTCTTTTAAACCAATTGTTTTATTAAACACTAATTTTTCATCTGTTGAATCTTTATCTAAAGCAAAATAACCATTTCTCAAGAATTGATATCTTTCTTCAAAGTTAAAATCAATATCTTCAACATATGCATTTTCCACAATTTGAAGTGAATTTGGATTCAAAACAAAACCATTAACAGCATGTTCTTGACCTTCAACCATATCTTGGCTTTCTTCTGCAACTAAGTTATCAATCAATCTAACTTCAACTTGTTTTGCGTGTTTTTGATTCAACCAATGAATTGTTCCTTTAACTTTAACATTGCAATCTGAGCCAGATTTTGTGTTTTCGTCATAAGTTGCAAAAACAGTTATATTTCCATTTTCATCTTCTTCATAACCTGTGCATTCAACAATATATGCACCTTTTAAGCGAACTTTATTTCCTTTAAACATTCTAAAGAATTTTGGCATCGGTTCTTTCATGAAGTCACTTCTTTCAATATATAATTCTCTTCCGAATTTATATGTTCTTGTTGTTGTGGTTTCATTTTGTGGATAATCTTCTAAAACAATGTCTTCTTCTTTATCTTCTGGATAGTTTGTTATAACCAACTTGATTGGATCAACAACAGCCATAACTCTTTTAGAAACTTGGTTCAAAGTGTTTCTAACAAAGTGTTCGAAATATGCTGGATCAATTAATGAAACAGCTTTAGAAACACCTGTTGCCATAACGAAATCTTTTAAACTTTCTGGCAAAACACCTCTTCTTCTCAAACCCCTTAAAGTGAATAATCTTGGGTCATCAAAGCCACTAACTTTTGCATCATTAACCAATTGCTTAATAAATCTTTTTCCTAAAATAACGCCTTTAATATAAAGGTTTGCATATTCAACTTGCCTTGGTCTGTTTTTAATTCCACTATTTTCCACAACCCAATCATATAAAGGTCTATGATCTTCAAACTCAGGACCACAAATTGAGTGAGAAACACCTTCAAGAGCGTCATCAAGTGGATGAGAGAAGTCGTAAGAAGGATAAATATTCCAACTTCTTCCAATTCTTTGATGCTCATGATATTGGATTCTATATATAACAGGATCACGCATGTTCATGTTTGGGCTAGCCATATCAATTTTTGCTCTTAAACAACATTTTCCCGCTTCAAACTCGCCATTTTTCATGCGTTCAAAAAGTTCCAAGTTTTCTTCAACACTTCTATCTCTATATGGGCTGTTTGTTCCTGGAGAAGTTAGCGTTCCACGAGTTTTAGATACTTCTTCAGGGCTTAAATCGCAAACATATGCTTTACCTTCTTTAATCAGCTTAACAGCAACTTCATAGTTTTGTTGGAAATACTCAGTTGCATAATGAATATCCTTCCATTTATAACCCAACCATTGAACGTCTTCTTGAATACTATCAACGAATTCTTGGCTTTCTTTTAAAGGATTAGTGTCATCATATCTTAAATTGCAAACCCCACCAAAATATTCAGCAGTTCCATAGTTTAAAATTATATTTCTAACGTGACCGATATGCAAATAACCACTTGGCTCTGGTGGATGACGAAGTTGAATATGATCACATCTGCCTTCACTTAAATCTTTAACAATAATATTCTCTATGTAATTCCTTGGCTCTTTAACTTCCATTAATATAACTCCTTTAGCGTTTGGAAGTTTTTGCAAATAAATTTGCACCATGCATCGCATGGCTAAAACTCCGTTTTAGAAAAACTTCCTTCTCAATTAAATAAAATATACCACAATTATAAACATTTTTCCACAAAATAAAAAGTTAATTACAACAATTTATTTTATAAATCCAAAATTTCACAACTCAATGCTATCAACCAATTCTGTGGTTATAGGATTTGAAAGATCAGTTGATAAATATTTTTTGTTGTCGTCTGCAAAAACAGAAACACCATTTTTTAGCCCACTCAAAACCACTCCAATAAAATTTGCACCACTAGAGATTCCAACTCCAAACCCAAACTCTTTTGCAAGTTTTTGAGCCATTGCAATTGCATCGTTATCAGAAACAGCAACAACTTTATCAACCAAATTAGAATCATATAATTTTGGAATAATGTTATCTGATAAACCTTGCAACTTGTGATGCCCCTGCGACTTACCTGTTGACAATATCAATGACGATTTCGGCTCAACAGCAACAATTTTGGCTCCTTTCTTTTCTTTTAACAAACTCCCTATTCCACTTAAAGTTCCACTGGTGCCAACACCGGCAACAAACCCATCAATTATATCAATTTGCTTAAAAATTTCTTCTCCTGTTGAAACTCTATGCGCATTGTAATTGCTAATATTCTCAAATTGATGAGCACGAAAAGCTTTATTTTTTTGAACATACTCTTCAGCCAATTTAAACGCATCTTCAAAACTCTCAGTTTCAATTAAATTTGCGCCATACATTCGAATCATTCGTTTTCTTTCTTCGCTCATAAATTTTGGCATAAAAATTGTTACTTTGAAACCTAAATATCCACCAATTGCCGATAACGAAATACCCATATTACCACTAGTTACTTCAACAATTTCTTGCCCTACTTTTAACAAACCGTTTTCAACACCTTCTTTAATGATATTCAACGCAACTCTATCTTTAATACTCCCCGTAAGGTTATACCACTCTGCTTTAAAAGATGCAGACCTCTTCTCCCCATTAAACATATAATTTATTTCAATTAATGGCGTATTTCCAATTAATAATTTTATTTCATCAATCTTTTTCATATTACTCTCCTAAAAAATAAAAGTTAGGTCTTCATAAACCTAACTTTCTCATTTTCTTGTTTTTATTTATACTCATAGGTTTATGCAACAAATAAAAAGCACATAAACCCTAATAATCAGACTTCATGCACTTTAACAATTATTACAACATTGTTGAAAAAATAAACCTAGCATATTACTTTATATTCAATCCTTTAAATATTTGTTAATTTTTGCTAGTATAACACCATTTTTTAACTTTTACAATATTAAATCAAATATTTGTAAAAATAAGTTTGATGTGATAAACTAGCAAAAAGAGGTTAATTTATATGAAAGTTATTGCAATAACAGGAATGTCTGGCAGTGGAAAATCCACTTTGGCTAAATATTTAAAAGAAAATCTAGAAAATTCTATTCATATTGATTATGATGTTTTAAACAAAAATTTAATGAATAAACCTGAAAACATTAAATATGCTATTAGCTTGTTTAGTGAAAGCATTTTAAATGAAGATGGCTCACTAAACACAAAACTTATTGCCGATATTATTTTCAGCAACAGCGAACTTTATTTTGCTTGGGTTGGCCATATGCTTATTGAATGTGACAATGAAGTTAGCATTATTGTTAACAACACAAACTATGATTGGTTAATAATCGAGCACAATAACATTATGTATAGCAGGTTTAGCAAGGTTGCTGACTATGTAATTCTAGCTAAAGCACCAATAAAAGAACGTTATAAAAGATTATTAAATAGAGAGCAGATTGATATAAATTTATTAAAGCAAAGAGATAAACACACACTTTTAATCAAAGATGTTAATTCTGTTTATAACGGAAAAAACAAAGAAGCTATTTTGCAAGATATTCTAAATTTAAACTTGGCATAAGATTGGGGCACCCGCCCCTTTTTTATTAAATTAAGGAGGATTGATATGAAAATATATAATAAATTAGTAAGAGATAAAATTCCAGGAATAATAGAATCAAATAACGAAAGTTGCAATATTAGAATTTTAAGCGACAACGAATACATTTTAGAATTGAATAAAAAACTAAAAGAAGAATTGAATGAATATTTGGCTGATGGAAGCATTGAAGAATTGGCTGATTTAGAAGAAGTTTTAAGAGCAATTTTAAGCCACAAAAATATATCTTACGATGAGTTTGAAAAAATAAGAAAAGAAAAGGTTAATAAAAGAGGAGCTTTTAATAATAAAATATTTCTAGAATCAACAACAGATTAAAACATCCGCTGGTAAATAATTGTCAATATCATCTACATTGTTGACAATAGAACAACAAAATACTTTCAGCCAATTAAAATGTAAACAAAAAAACGATAGCTCAAATTTATGCTATCGTTTTTTATTTATTTAAAATCTTCATTCATTTTACTTTTTTGAACACCAATTTGCCCCATATACTTACCATCATAATAAGTTTTCTTGCCTTGAGCATGTTGATAATAAATTTGACCAATTCTAATATTAGGATAAATTCTTATTGGTTGAATGCATTGAATTTCTAAAGTCCAAGTGCCTTTAAACCCAACATCTCCAAAACCAGCAGTAACGTGAATATATAAACCCAACCTTCCAATTGAAGATCTTCCATCTATGCAAGGAACTAAATCATAAGTTTCAGTATATTCGTTTGTTCTACCTAAATACAACTTTCCCGGTTCTAAAACCAAACCTTCTTCTGGAATAATTATCTTCTTTGTTGGATTTTCTTTTTTAACATCCAACACATCACAATCATAAACTAAAAGTTCATTGTTTAATGTTATATTGTAACTGTTTGGATTTAAATTTTTTTCATTAAAAGGCTCTATTTTAATTTTACCCTTTTTTATCTGACGTAATATTTCTTGACCTCTTAACATGTTTTTCTACCTCTCACTCTTTTTAAATTATAAAATTTAAAACAATATAAGTCAAACAAT
>JAZUCB010000018.1:0-1435 GCA_045638985.1 Clostridia bacterium | reverse complement strand
GGTGTTAGCGCAAATGCAACAAACGTTGGTGCATTGGCAGGTTTTGTAACAAGTGATACAATTGCTTTCACAACAATTGAAAACGTTAATGTATCTTACAATTCTATTTCAAATATTACAGCAACAAACTTTGGTGGAATTGTTGGTGTTGCTGAAAAAACAATAATCGAAAATTCAAAAGTTTTAGCAATGAATGCTTCAGTAAATGCTGCAAAACTTGGTGGTGTGGTTGCCGAATTAAAAGGTAACGCATCAATTAACAATGTTTCAGTTAATGCAACATTGAGTGGAACAACAAAAGTTGGTGGTGTTGCAGCAATTAGTGATGGAACAATTTCTAATGTTAACAATTCAACTGTTATAATTGCTTATAATTCAAATATTGCAGATGCCAAACTTGGTGGTATTGTGGCTGAAAACAATGGAAATATAGTAAATGTAAATTCAGAAGTTACTATTTCCGTTAACAATGCAAACACAAATCTTTATGCTGGTGGTGTATCTGCAACAAATAATGGTTCAATTGAAAATGCAAAAGTAACAGGTTCAGGCATTACAGTTGCTAGTACAAATGCAACAGTATACGTTGGTGGTGTTTCTGCAGTAAGTGTTGGTTCAATAAAATCTGTTCAAAATGAATTAGAATCAATCGGTTCAATCAATATTGGAAAAAACGTTAAAGCTGGTGGTATTGTTGCTAAAAATGGTGGAACAATTGAAAAAGTTGTTGTTAAATCCAATATTTTAGGAAACTTTGCTGCTGGTGTCGTTGTTGAAATGAATTCGGCAAACGCCACTATAGATCAAGTTATGATTAAAAACACAATTCAAGGTGATAAATATGTTGCAGGTGTTATTGTTGATTTCCGCGCTGGTAATATCACAAATATTCAAGCAACAAGTTCAGTTGAAGGAACAACAAATGACACAAGATGTTCATTAATTGCTTTAATTTTCACTTATGGGGCAAATCTTAAAAATGCAACAATATCAAGTTCAATTGGTGGATATGGAAAGTTCTATCGTGAAACATGGACTGATTTCTCAACATATTCAAACAAGTCAGAATTTGGTTTAACTGATGGAAGTTATGGTATGAATGATGATATGTCATTTAATTTATATGCAAATGACACTTTCCATGGTAGTATGCAACACGTGGTTATCGATAGTTCAAAAGCTGGAGTAAGCAATGCAAAAGTTGCAATGGGTGGAGCATTTGCTTGGGGTAAAGATTACACAGATTCAAGCGAAAGTAGTTTCATTAAAGTTGTAAATGGATTCAATAATATGAGTCAATTCACTGGTAATTTCACTTTTGTTTGTGCAACATCTATTTGGTTTGGAATAGAACATACAGCAACAAGAACTTTAAACTTTGCTATTGGTTCAATCTGGAAAGATAGTGGCAATGGAATTGGTTTAATCTTTGTTG
>JAZUCB010000017.1:0-4190 GCA_045638985.1 Clostridia bacterium | reverse complement strand
TAATTCAGGGTTCTTATGCTAAAATAATTTTATTAAGGAGAAATATATGAGAAAGTTTTTATTTGTATTTTTTATGATTGTTTTTGAAATTGCTTTAATAGGCGCAGCTGCTTATTTATATTTAACTAATCCAACCAACCTGCCATTTGCTATTGCCCTAGCCGCTTTAGCCGTTATTTTATTTATTGTTGTTGTTTTTAAATACAACAAAACTATAAGATATCAAAACAAAATAAAAGAAAGTTTTTCACTTATTGATATTCATCTAAAATTGCGTTTTGATTTAATTCCAAACTTGGTTAGTGTTGTTAAAAAATATGCCGAACATGAAAAAGACGTTTTAGCAACAACCACCAAACTTAGAAATTTAGCAGTTAATGCAACTGACGATAAAACTAAACTTGAATATGCCAACAAGTTAGTTCCTCAAATGAAAAATATTATTGCAGTTGCTGAAGGCTACCCCGATTTAAAAGCAGATAGGCTTTTCAAAAGCTTAATGGAGCAACTAGTTGAAGTTGAGGATAGAATTGTTTCTGCAAGAAGAATATATGATAGCAACGTTGCTGAATTCAACACTTACATAGAAGTTTTTCCAAATAGCATAATATCAAAAAGTTTTGGTTTTAAAAGAGAAGAATTATTTAGAATTGATGCTGGCGAAAACATTGCACCACTTATCAATCTGGAGGCTAAATGATAACAAGAGAAGAATTCCACGCAAAGTGTGAAAAAATAATTTCAGATGAAGACAAAATTGAAATTGCTAAAACAAAAAGAAACCATAAATTAACTTATGCAATCCTTTTACCTGTTGAAGCAATTATTGGCATAATTTTAGCATTCACAATAACCATTTCCATGTTATTTGTCGCTGTTTTTTTTATATTGCTTTCAATACTACTTATGTTTTTCGCACATTCAAATAAATGGGACAAATACAAAAATAAATATGCAACTCAAATAATAGATTGTTTGCTAGAAAATCATACCCACAACTTTAACCAAAATGGATTTATTCACCCAATGATTTTTAGAAGTAGTTCTTTTTATGAACCATATGACGACTTTTTGGGTTCTGATCTTTTAACAATTGATATTCCAAAAGATGATGGATCTCTTTCAGGAATTCGTTTAAATATCTGCGACATTCGAACAACAAAACAGGAAACCACAACCGATGCTGACGGCAAAACACGAACTAGCACAGTAACCGTTTATTCAGGAGCTTTTGGATATATTAAATTTCCTTTTCAATTCAAATGTGATTTATGTTTAAACACTAGTTTAAGAGGAACAAACAATATCAAACTAGAAGATATTAAGTTCAACAAAACATTCGATGTTTATTCGAATAATCAATTAGAAGCATTGGTTATTTTAACCCCAACTCTTATGACAAAACTTTTAACTTTATCAAACAACGTTAAAGGTTTGAGGTTTGCATTATGCCAAGATGGCAGATTATTTATTAGCATGAATAGGAACCTATTTGAAGTTAAAGTTTCTAAAAAATCATCAATCAACACTATTTTCGATAGGTTCTACGACGATGTTTCAAATATTCTTGCAATAGTTGATGAAATTAAAGAAAACAACAAAGTTTTTAAAATGTAATGTTAAAAAAACACCAAAATTTAAATGGTGTTTTTTTGTTTAAAATAATGTTTATTTTTCATTTAACCCTTTCTCACCTATTTGTTTTACAAAAACAAAACAATGCTTTATAATATATAAGTTGCAAGGAGAATTTTATGTCTATTTTTTATGGCGTTGCATTGTTATTATCAATTCTTTTGCTTGTTGCTTATTTCTTTATTAACAAGAAAAAAGATTTTTGGTTAATGATGCTATTTATTTCAATTTCAATATGCAATTTGGGTTACTTCCTGTTATCGCTTTCAAAATCAACCCCTTTTGCACTAATTTCAAATAGTATCGCCTACCTTGGTAGTGTTTTCTTGCCATTCTTTATGCTGATGCTAATATTAGACCTTTGCCATATCAAATGCAACAAAAAACTTCTTTCAATAATTCTTGTTTCAATAGGAATCGCCATTTTATTTATTGCAACCAGTGGTGGATACCTTCCTATTTATTATAAATCAGTTTCACTTGAATTTATTGAAGGTGGAACAAAATTAATTAAAGATTATGGTCCACTTCATATTTTATATTTCATTTATTTATTTGGTTACATGGCTTCAATGGTTGTTCTTTTAATTTATGCAATGGCAAAGAAAAAACTTTCTTCAAAAATGCATGCAAGTTTTCTATGTGTTATTGTGTTTGGGAATATTTTAGTTTGGCTAATAGAGCAATTTATTGAGCATAATTTTGAGTTCTTATGCGTTTCTTATATTTTAAACGAATGTTTGCTTCTTTTCCTTTATGGAATGCTTCAAGAATATGCTTATTTAAAATCAAAAAATGCAAAAGAAAATATTGTTGAAGTTGATATTTCTGTTTTAGAATTTGAAGATAAACTAACCGAAGAGCAAATTGCTTTGGTTTTCACCAATTGGGAGACTATAAATTCCTTAACAAAACGCGAAAAAGAAATTTTAAAACATATTCTGCTTGGTGAAAAACGAAAAGAAATTGCTCAGAATTTATATATTTCAGATAGCTCCGTTAGAAACCACACAACCAATATATTTAAAAAACTTCAGGTTGAAAACAGAAGTGATTTGCAAACAAAAGCACGTTCATATTTTGAATAGAGAATAAACCCACATAATTTAGTGGGTTTGTTTTTTTATTAAAAATTTATAATACATTTTCTAATAAAAATTATGCTAAATTTCTTCACCGTCTAAAACAACCAACTATTAAATTAAACATAGGACACATTTAGGACTAGTTTTAAGCAAAATAGGACCTCTCTAGAACTCGATTTATAATAATATAATAATTTATATGTGCTAAAATGAGGTTGTTTAAAAAATCAGAAAAAAATTTGGTTAAAAAACTTATTGAATATTTTTTAATCATATTTTCATTCAGATTAAACAAACAAAATTATTTTAAAAGGAGAAATTTATATGAAAAAGAAAATTATTACTTTTATGCTTGCTTTAGTTTTAGTTATTCCTTGCATTTTTGCTTTGGCTTCTTGCGATAAACCATGTAACCACTCAGAAGCAACTCATGGCCTTTGCGAATGTGGACATTATGCAGGAACAACTTTAACAATTAACAAAGCAACCACTTTTGATGGCGTAGAAACCCAAAAATCTTATTTTAGATATGCTGTTGAACAATATAAACATTATCAAAGTAACCTTTATTTTGATGATATAAACGACACTATTGCTCAATATGCAAAAATAGATGGCAACTGGACAGATGTTACTGAAAACAGATTTTTCACAACAATTCCAGATGATGGTTATATCTATTTAGAAATAACACCAGTTTCTTCTAGAGAAATTGATTTTAGTGTTTATGAAGCAGTTCATTCAACAATTGAACATGGATTATGTGAATGCGGAGGATATTTAGGAACAACTTTAACTATCGGAGAAAAAACAACTTTTGATGGAATTAAAGATGAAACTCATTATTTTAGATATGCTGTTGAACAAGGGAAACACTACACTCGCAGTTTAACTGCATTTAATAATGAAATTAAACTTTATGCTAAATATGGAGCTACCTGGAGTATTGTAAACGATTATAGTGTTCATGAGGTTCTTCCTGTTGATGGATATATTTATGTTGAAATTAAACCAACATCATCAAGAGAAATTGAAATCAAGATGACTGAAGCTTCTCACGCAAATGCAGCAAGTGCACCAAAACTAACTATTGAAGGAAATGCAACTGAAGACACTGAAGATCTTTCTTCAAAAAATGGAGGAGTTTGCATTCAATTAAAACTTGATAAAGGTTTTGTTTATGAAATTGAAGCTGGAACTGAAGGTGACAGTCAAGTTTGCATTAGCTTAAGCAATGTTTACGCTAATGACACCCTTGTTCAAACAACCCAAAACCAAGGAAAATTAATTTTAGATTTAACAAATGCAACAGAGAATTTTGATGGATACCTTCATGCATTTATTAATTCCCAAGATGCAAACTTTGTTAAAGTAACTAAACAAGCTTAACAGCATTAAAAGCAAAAGAACCCACCATAGGTGAGTTCTTTTTATTAAAATTTAAATTTTAAAAATCTTACTAAAATGAAA
>JAZUCB010000016.1:0-2902 GCA_045638985.1 Clostridia bacterium | reverse complement strand
AGGATTTAATATAAGCAAATTTAGAATGTTTTTGGTAAGCCTTTTTGCAACATTGTTTTCTTTTGTTTTTCCTTATTTTTATAATTTGAGTTTTTGTGTTTTGTTGTTATTTAAGATGTTTGCTGGATTTGTTATAACTCTTGCATTAAAAAAGCATAAAAGTTTTTTAGGTTTGATTGTTTGTTTTCTTCTTTTTATAACTTCAACATTTTTAGTGGGGGGATTTGTTTATGGTTTAATAAATATTTTAGGGCTTTCAACAAGTGTTAATGGTTTATTAATTAATAATTTTGAAGTGCCTATGGGTATTATTGTTTTAGTTTTGTGTTTGTATATTTTTTTGCTTAATAAGCTGATAAAATATGTTAAAAACAAACATTTGCATAGTAGTGAACTATTTGATGTTTCTGTTTGTGTGTTAAATAAAACATACAAAATATACGCACTTTATGACACTGGCAATAAATTTTATGACAATAATAGTAATAAACCCATTGTTATGATTTCTTTAAAATTTTTTAAAAAAATAATTAATTCTATACATTATTGTAAAAAAGATGATGGAATTATGATTAATAACAATTTAAAAAACATGCATTACGTGGACGTTAAAACCATTTCTGGGTGTGATAAAGTTTTAGTGTTTGAAATAGATTCTCTGAATATAATTAAAAAAGATAAAAATATAAAAATTAGTGAAGTTTGTGTTGGTGTTTCTAAAACTAATTTTGGTGAGTTTGATTGTATATTACATAAAGATTTTCTAAGTGATTAAATGGGGGTTGTATGTTTAACTTATTAAAAAAAATATTAAAAAATGTTTATGCTTTTGAGTTTGCACATTTTGAAAATATGGTTCATTATATTTCTTCAGGTGAGGCTTTGCCACCGGCGTTAACTGAAGATGAAGAAAAAATTTACATAGCTATGCTTTCAACAGATGACTGTGAAATTGCCAAAAAAAAATTAATTGAACATAATTTAAGGTTAGTGGTTTATATTGCAAAAAAATTTGAAAACACCTTGGTTGAAATTGAGGATTTAATAAGTATTGGAAGTATTGGTTTGATTAAAGCTATAAACTCATTTAAGGGTGATAAAAATATTAAAATTGCAACTTATGCTAGTAGGTGTATTCAAAATGAAATATTGATGTATTTAAGAAAAATAAGTAAGCATAAAAATTTTGTTAGTATTGATGATCCGTTGAATATTGATGCTGAGGGTAATGAACTTTTAATAACTGATCTTATTTCACCAGAGGAGGATATACCTGAAAGTGATGTTGAAAAAGAAACTGAAAGAAAATTGCTGTGGAACATAATAAATAATTTAAATAACAGGGAAAAAGAAATTATGCTTATGAGATTTGGCTTAGATGGGCAAGTTGAAAAAACCCAAAAAGAAGTTGCTGATGATTTAGGGATAAGTCAAAGTTACATAAGCAGGCTAGAGAAAAAGATATTTAAACAAATAAAAAAAGAGATGGTTAAGTTGGCGTAGGCAATAAAAATAAATGTAAACCTTTTATATTGCGATGCCATAAAATAAAATTAATATAATATAAAATCAGTCAAAATAATTCAAAATTTTTTTGGATTATTTTTTTATTTTTTTTAACTATAAATTAACTGTTTATTGTGATTTTGGGGTTTCTTAATTGCTTGAATATTTATTTTAAATAAGGAAAACCTAATAATAACTAAAATAAAGGTTAGGTTTTAATTATGGCAAACAAAGTTGAAATAACAGGGATTAACACTGCAAATTTACCAAAACTATCTGCTCAAGAACAATATGAATTGATGAAAAAGATTAAAAACGGTGATGAAGAAGCTCGTGAAAAATTTGCTATTTGCAATATGAGATTGGTTTTATCGGTTGTTCAAAAGTTTAAATTTAGAATTGAAAGTTATGATGATGTTTTTCAAGTTGGATGCGTTGGGCTTATGAAAGCAATAGATAATTTTAATGTTGATTTAAATGTTAAATTTAGCACTTATGCAGTTCCAATGATTATTGGAGAAATAAGAAGGTTTTTAAGAGATAATAACTCTATTAAGGTTAGTAGAAATTTAAGGGATATTGCTTATCAAGTTTTGAAGGCTAGAGAACACTTGATTAAGAAAATTTCAACTGAGCCCTCTATTGATGAGATTTCTCAATATCTTAATGTGCCTATGCGTGATGTTGCTCTTGCTATGGAAGCTATAAGCGATCCTTTGTCGTTATGTGAACCGGTATATAATGATGGTGATGATACGATATATTTAATGGATCAATTAAGTGATGATAAATCGTCAGAAGATAATTGGCTTGAAAAGATTAACTTGAAAGATGCATTTAAAAAACTTAGTGGCAGAGAAAAGCAAATATTAAATTTGAGATATTTTGTTGGAAAAACTCAAATGGAAGTATCAGATGAAATTGGAATTAGTCAGGCGCAAGTAAGTAGATTGGAGAAAAATGCCATTGAGCAAATTAAGGCTAATTTTGTGTAAAATCAAAAAAAATAAAAAAAATAAAAAATTTGCAGAAATTTGTAATAAAATGTAAAAATATGCAAAAATTAATATTGCAAGGGTAAGTGATTGAATTTGAGTTAATAACATTTTTGAATCAGGTGTTGTTAAATTTAAAATTATGAATACTTATCTTTGTTAATAAATATGGAGGGTAATTATGGCAAGACAAAGTGAATCAAAAAATGCTAAAACAACTTCAAGAACAAATAGTTCAACTAGAGCTTGTTCTAGCAAATTAGAAGCTTCTAGTGATTGCGCTGGTAAGAATTGTTCAACTAGAAAATCATCTAAAAGATCTAAATAATGTTAACCATAGTAAAACCTAAAAAGTGGCGTTTATCGCCACTTTTTTTATTGTTTAAAATTTAACAATGAAT
>JAZUCB010000015.1:0-1385 GCA_045638985.1 Clostridia bacterium | reverse complement strand
TTATATTGCAATTTAATTATTTATTTGTTATAATTCTTAGCGATAAGTAATTAATTTACTTATCTTGGTTTATTTAATAAACCCGCTAGTCCAAAAGGAGGTAAAAAAAACTATGAATAGATATGAAATGCTAACAATTTTCCAAGCATCTTTATCTGAAGAACAAAGAGAACAAGTTCTAGATAAATATGTTAAAATGATTGAAGCAAATAACGGAAAAATTCAAGTAGTTAATAAATGGGGCGTTAAAAAATTCGCATATCCTATTAACTACAAAAAAGAAGGTTTCTATGTTTTAGTTGAATTTGATTCAGAAGCAAATTTACCAAAACTTTTAAACGATTCTATGAGAATTGATGAAGCCGTTGTTAGATCTCTTTGCATTAAAAAAGAAATTTAATTTATAAGGAAAAAAATATGAATAAAGTAATTTTAATTGGGAATTTAACTAAAGACCCTGAAATCAGCACAACAACAACTGGCGTTTCAGTTTGCCGTTTCACTCTTGCTATTTCAAGAAAATATGCAAATGCTGATGGTGAAAGAGAAACCGATTTTATTAATATTGTTGTTTGGAGAACATTAGCCGATAACTGCCACAAATTCTTAAAGAAAGGTAGCAAGGTTGGTGTTGTTGGAAATATTCAAAGCAGAAGTTACGATGCAACCGATGGTTCTAAGAGATATGTTACTGAAGTTATTGCTGAAGAAGTTGAATTCATTAGCACAAAACCATCAGATGGCTCTTTTGATAAAAAAGACTCTTCTGATGCTTCAGATGTAACTAAATTAGAAACAATTGATGATGAAGGTTTGCCATTCTAATAACTCTTTGAAAAAGAAATATAATAAGGAGTTTTAAAAATGAGTGATAAAATGAGTTTAGAAGAAGTTCTAGTTGAAGAAAAACTTGTTTCTCCTAAAAAACTTAGAAGACCAGGTAAAAGAAAAGTATGCGCTTTCTGCGCTGATCACGCTTCTTCAATAGATTATAAAGATATTAATAAACTTAAAAAGTTTATAACAGAAAAAGGTAAAATTTTACCTCGCCGTCAAACAGGAACTTGCGCAGAACACCAAAGAGAAGTTTCAATTGCAATCAAAAGAGCAAGATTCATGGCATTAATTCCATACGTTGGAGAATAATAAAAATAAAAAAAGTCCCAAGCTCGGGGCTTTTTTATTTTGTTAATATTTGCTATCAAATCAAATATAATTCCAAGCACTTAGTTATTATTTTTTTAAGTATTGAAAAAAACATCTCATTATGTTATAATACCCTAATAAAAATCAGGTGGAAAATTTATATGGCAACTTTATTAGATGAATTAAAATGGAAAAAATATAATAAGAAAAAAGAATTTGTGGTTAATTACGGATTAGCA
>JAZUCB010000014.1:0-2396 GCA_045638985.1 Clostridia bacterium | reverse complement strand
TCTTTTTGGGGAACATCAACTGTTAGATTGGTTCCATAACTAACAGTTGCGTTAGATAACCCATAATTATAATTCACCGAGAACTTCTTAAAAGAAACTTCAATTCTCGGTTTTCTAACATTCATATAGTTACATGTTGTTTTAATTCCTGCAGATGAATATTCTGAAGAAAATTTCAAAACCAAATATCTATCTGTAACCCCTTCTAAGGTTAATGCATAATCATTAGCTGCATAAGAATTTTGCTGATTACTTACACTTTTTGAAAAAGTTCCATATTCAACATTTCCAATAACATAATCACCAAAAATATTTGCTTTTATGTTTTTTGCACTTGAAAATTGCATAGTTATCATTTCAGAAGAATCCCCAGAAACCTTTGAATTTACTGGAGAGCAGAAATTTGCGTAAGCTGTTATATTAACTAAACCTTGCGTAGCTAACGAGTATAACGAATCACTCATTTTAAATAACGCATAATATTCAGCATTATATTTTGCAGCACCTATACAAATACTTTCCGACCTATAAATAATTTCGGACCCATTTGATTCATTGTAATATTCAGCAACACCTTCAAACGTAAAATAATCATTAACTGAAGATGAGAATAAATTATAAGTTGTTGGTTCACTCAAACTTATTAACTCTTCTTTCTTATTAAACGTTAACGCATTAACAGAAACAGATTTTTGCTCCATAAAAATAAAGCAAATTAACGCAGACATAACTAATAATATTAAACTAAATATAACATTAATCTTATTTTTCTTATGCATTTTTTTGAATAACTGTTGCCCCATTGGTTATTTTATATGTTTCCGTAACATAACCAGTGGCAGTAACTGTAACCCCTTTTTTAATTGTGTATTGTTCATCACAAATAGATTTTATAACTTCTCCATTTGAATTAAAATATAAATTAAGATAAATGCGATTAAACCCAGATGGAGTTTGACCAGACATCGCATACATATTTTTCACATAATTCACTGTTGCTGAACTAGTGTTTAAAACAAATCTAAAAGACATACCATTAGCATCTTTAGTAATATTTGTTATGCTTGAAATGGTTGATTGGTTTATTACATATGCAAAAAAGCCTTGAATATCTAAACCATACGTATTTTTAAAATCATTATATGTTTTTGAACTCCAAGATGCACCATAACTAGGAACATATGAAGATGGAATATCTTTAGTGGTTTTATATTCAATAGTGTTTGAATTTGTTGGATTATAATAAGCTCTTAAAGCCATACGAGGATCAATTCCCAATATCTCCTTACCATAATTCAATTGTTCAAATAAAACTGAACCATCTGCCCCTTTTTTCTTAAAACCTCTAACCTGCTGAGTTCCCCCAACAGATAACTCAACCGTTCCAGTTAATGAAGATTCATAAGTGTTCTCTTTCATTAACTGAAAGCCTCTTTCATACATAAAATAGCAATAATCATTTATGTTGAAACTCAACGTCAAATTTGCATTATCAGAAACTGAAACCTGATTACTATTAAATGTTTGGCAATTGGTTTTTGATAAAACTGCACTGATAACAATTGTTCCACTTAAATTTGTGATTTCAAAATTACCATTTGAATCCGTTTTAAATGTTCCAAAAGATCCAGCTTTAATCATAGCATCAGAAATAGCAAAATTTCCAGCCATAACTTTTCCAGTAACTTTATAAACAATTGTTGGAGTTATAACAACTCCTAAAGCGTTTTTAGAGTAGTAATATTCATCAAAACCAAAACCTTCTTTTTGAAACATTAAAGAACTATTTCCATAAACTTTTTCAATTTTAAAAACCCCAGTTTTATCAGTTGTTAATTCTTTAACAACTATATCATTTTGAATAAGTTTTACTTTAATATTTGAAACATCTTTAATTGACTCAACCTTACCTGATATTTCATAACCCAATTGAATTTCAATATCACTAACTGTGTCATTATATTTTAGTTCTGAGCCATAATATTGATAACCATCTTTGCTTATTGATAAAACAACTTCTTTATCCAAATCTTCAATTAGAAATTCACCCAATGCATTTGATATATATTGCGAAGTACCACAACTAATAATTGCACCAACTAATTTAATATTACCACTTTTAACAACACCTTTTAATGAATATAAGGCATTAAAGTTTAAAGTTGATGCTGTTGAATATTTGAATTCTCCGGAAAATTTATATCCTTCTTTAAACACAGTTAAAATTCCGTATCCCATTAAACCTTTTAATTCATAATAACCATTTGAATCAGTAAAAGTAACTTTATCACCACTAGAAACCTTAACTCCAACCAAAGGTAAATTATTCAATAAAACTTTACCTGAAACTGAATAAGATGCTTTTATAACCTTATTAAAAGGAGCTTTTATTTCAT
>JAZUCB010000013.1:0-3731 GCA_045638985.1 Clostridia bacterium | reverse complement strand
ATTATACCACATTTTTCAATAACACAAAAGTAAATATAAAAACTATTCTAAAACACTTCATATTAAGGGGTAAATTACACTTATAACTTAAATATTAATTGACTTAAATTTCATTAATTTATATAATTTTAACGTTTATATATAAGTTAAGGAGATAATAAAATTGAAAAAAATAACTGTTGACGGCAACACCGCCGCTGCAACAATCGCATATGCCTTTAGTGATGCTGCAGCAATTTATCCAATAACCCCATCTAGCCCAATGGCTGAACTTTGTGATGACTGGGCATGCAATGGAAAAACAAACATTCAAGGAAACACCCTTAAAATAGTTGAAATGCAATCTGAGGCTGGCGCTAGTGGTGCTTTGCACGGAAGTTTAGCTGGAGGAGCATTAACAACAACATTCACTGCTAGCCAAGGCTTGTTATTAATGATTCCAAACATGTATAAAATCGCTGGAGAATTATATCCTTGCGTTATGCACGTTACTGCAAGATCGTTAGCAACGCATGCTCTATCAATTTTCGGAGATCATTCAGACGTTATGGCAACAAGAGCAACAGGTTGGGCAATGCTTTCTTCTGCAAGTGTTCAAGAATGCATGGATCTAGCATTAGTTTCTCATATTGCATCTTTAAAAAGCAGTGTTCCATTTGTTCACTTCTTTGATGGTTTTAGAACAAGCCATGAAATAAACACTATTGAAGAAATCGATAATGAAACACTTAAAAAACTTTTCCCTCAAAAAGAATATGAAGAATTCAAAAAAAGATGTTTAAACTCAGCCAATCCTCATCAACAAGGAACAGCACAAAATCCTGACATCTTCTTCCAAAATAGAGAAGCTTGCAATAAATATTACAACGCCGTTCCTGATATAGTTCAAAATGCTATGAACGACGTGGCAAAATATACTGGAAGAAATTATAATCTTTTTGATTATGTTGGCGCACCAGACGCAGAAAAAGTTGTTGTTTTAATGGGCAGTGGTTGCGATGTTGCTGAACTAACAGTAAAATATTTATATGAAGAGCTTGGTGAAAAAGTTGGAGCAATAAAAGTTAGACTGTTTAGACCTTTTGCCTCAAATATGTTTTTGAAAGCTTTACCAAAAACCGTTAAAAGCATTGCTGTGTTAGATCGCACAAAAGAACCTGGTAGTGATGGAGAGCCTTTATATAAAGATGTTGCTTGCGCATTATTAAACAGCGAATTTAAAAATGTTAAAGTTGTTGGTGGCAGATATGGATTAGGAAGTAAAGAATTCACCCCATCTATGTTAAATGCTGTTTTTGAAAATTTAGATAAAACTTCTCCCCTTAACAATTTCACTGTTGGAATAAATGACGACGTAACATTCTTAAGCCTTCCAATAACTAAAGAAATTCATGCTAGCGATTCAACCGTTACAGAGTGTAAATTTTATGGTTATGGTGGCGATGGAACAGTTAGTGCTAACAAAAGTAGCATTAAAATAATAGGAAATAACACCGATTTAAATGGACAAGCTTATTTTGAATATGACAGCAAAAAAAGTGGAAACGCAACAATTTGCCATTTAAGATTTGGAAAAAATAAAATTAAAGAATGTTTCTTATTAAACAATATTGATTTCGTTAGCGTTCATAATCAAACTTATGTTTATAAATACAACATTCTAAAAAATGTTAAAGACAATGCAATACTTTTATTAAACACAAGTTGGAACAACAAAGAATTAGAAAAAATGATGCCAAATGCTCTAAAAAGAGAACTTGCTATTAAAAATATAAAATTGTTTACTATCGATGCCTATAAAATCTCTAAAGAACTTGGTTTAAGAAATAAAATCAATTTAGTTATGCAGTCAGCATTCTTTAAACTTATTAACATACTTCCATATGAAGTTGCGTTAAAAGAAATGATTTCTTTTGCAGAAAAAAATTATGCTAAAGCTGGTGCAGACATTTTAGATAAAAATATTAAAGCAATAAATAGTGTTTCAAATGAAATAACTCAAGTTGAAATACAAAGCGAATGGAAAAACTTAGAAGATGTAACACCAAATGCTTCAAGTAGTTTAGAGTTTGATTATTTCAATAACTACATCGACCCTATTCAAAAATTAAATGGTGAAACTCTTCCTGTTAGTGCATTTAATGAAAGAGGTTTTGTTCCAACAGGAACAACAAAATTTGAAAAAAGAGGTGTTGCTAGCGAACTACCTTGTTGGAATAGTGAAAAATGCATTCAATGCAATATGTGCTCATTCGTCTGCCCACATGCTGCAATTAGACCTTACTTAATAAAAGAAGAAGATTTGATTAACGCTCCTAAAAATTTAAAAGTTCTTCCTGCAAATGCTGAACCTGGATATAAATACGTTATGCAAGTTAGCCCTAAAGACTGCACTGGATGTGGCGTTTGCGCTAGTGTTTGCCCTGCTAAAGGGAAAGCAATAACAATGCAACCTTCCGAAGAATTAATGGAGCAAGAATCAACTAATTACGAATATATTGAAAAATTACCACATCAAGAATCAAAAATATTTAAGAAAAATACTTTAAAAGGTAGCCAGTTTGCACAACCTTATTTTGAGTTTAGCGGTGCTTGCGCTGGTTGTGGAGAAACTCCTTACATTAAAGTTATTTCACAATTATTTGGAGATAAAATGGTTGTTGCAAACGCAACTGGTTGTTCTAGTATTTATGGTGGTTCTAGCCCTACCTGCCCTTACACCAAAGATTCTAACGGATATGGTATTGCATGGGCTAATAGTTTATTTGAAGATAATGCTGAATTTGGCTTAGGTATAAAATTAGGACTAAAAATTAATCGTGAGCAATTAATGGATAATTTATCACAATTAAAAGAACTAACTTCTAATAATGAATTAAAAAATAATATTGAAACATTGTTTAATTCTAAAAACATAAAAGAACAAAGAGAATTAGGCAATAAAATATTATCTTATAAAAACAATACGTTAAGCGAAAAAGAAAAAAATATATTTAATAAAATCGAAGCTTTAAAAGAACATTTCGGCGAAAACTCACTTTGGATTATTGGTGGCGATGGTTGGGCTTATGATATTGGATATGGTGGTTTAGATCACGTTCTTGCAAGCGGTGAAAACGTTAATATTTTAGTTTTAGATACTGAAGTTTATAGTAACACCGGAGGTCAAGCATCAAAAGCAACTCCTGTTGGCGCTGTTGCAAAATTTGCTAGTTTTGGAAAAAGAACAAATAAAAAAGATTTAGCTTTGATGGCAACCACCTATAAAAATGTTTATGTTGCCAAAGTTGCAATGGGTGCAAATATGAACCAATTTATAACTGCAATAAATGAAGCTGAAAATTATAATGGTGTGTCGCTAATTGTTGCTTATGCCCCATGCATTAATCATGGAATCAACATGAGTAATTCTCAACTTGAAATGAAAAAAGCTGTTGATGCTGGATATTGGCATCTATGGAGATATAACCCAGATAATTTAAAATCTGATAAAAATCCATTTATGCTAGACAGCAAAGAACCTACCCTTGATTATGAAGACTTCTTAAACGGAGAAAATAGATATACTTCATTAATCAAAAAAGATAAGAATCTTGCAGAAAAGTTATATAAAGAGGCAAAAGAAAATGCAATAAACAAATTTAATGAATATGTTTATTTAAGCAATAATTTCACCAAATAAAAACACAAATCGCCTTTTGCATAATACTATTCAAAACAAAAAAAGAGAG
>JAZUCB010000012.1:0-1126 GCA_045638985.1 Clostridia bacterium | reverse complement strand
ATATATTTAGTAATAAATATGTTAATTGGTAAGAAATGATGCATGCAAAATTTAAGTAGAGTTGATAAAATATAAAATTATAGAAATTAGTAATTATCGCACCATAAATCACATATTATTGAATAAGGTGATTTATGAATTTGGTTAAAATTATAAGTTTGATAGTTATAGGTTTGGTGGTTATAATTGTTTCAGGAAATTATCTTGTTAATTATGCCATTAAATTAAGTAAAATCACAAACATACCTGAAGTTATGATAGGTGCAACTGTTGTTAGTTTAGCAACAACTTTGCCAGAACTTTCAGTAACAATTTTTAGTTCTATTGAAAACGCTAACTCTATGGCTATTGGAAATGCAATTGGAAGTATGGTTTTTAATTTAACCTTTATAATTGGCTTATCTGTGTTGTTTTTGCCTCAAAACATTGAAGTTAAAAGTTTTTCAAAAAATTTTAAATTTTTGATTTTGTGTTTGGTATTGTTATTTGTTATTGGATCTTTTAATTGCATGAATTACTTTTATGGAATCTTGCTTTTAATAATGTGTGGTTACTATTTGGCTGAAAATTTTATTAGAGCAAAACAACATGTTTTAGTTGAAACGGTTGTTGTAACAGAAAAAGTGGTGTGTTCTAAAAAGGAATTATTGTTAACAATTATAAAATTAATTGTAAGTTCAGTTTTAGTTCTTTTAGGTGCAAAAATGTTAATAGAAGGATGTGTTAATTTTGCATATAGTTTAAATGTTTCGCACCATATTGTTGGAGTTAGTGTTGTTGCTATTGGAACTAGTTTGCCGGAGTTGGTGACGGCAATAACTTCTATTAGAAAAAAATCAACTAGCATTGCTATTGGAAATATTATTGGTGCAAATGTTTTAAGTTGCACGTTGCTTATGGGGGCTAGTGGAGTTTTTAATAGGGGGATATTGGTATTTGATTCTAACATAACGTTTTTTGCTTTGCCATTGTGTTTTTTTGCTTTGATGGTGTTATATTTACCTGTTAAAAAAAATAATAAAACAAATAGAGTGCAAGGTTTTGTTTTGTTAAGTATGTTTGCGTTTTATTATTTTATTTCGTTTTGGAATATTTAAGTTCAATTATTAATATAAGGAGAGTTTTA
>JAZUCB010000011.1:0-1596 GCA_045638985.1 Clostridia bacterium | reverse complement strand
TAAATGAAAGTGAAGGTGGTACATCAATACAAGAAGTTGATGTTAATATCACAAATTCAAATTCACAAGCAAAAATTGATGTTACTGACTTAAAAACAACAACCTTGTTAGTTGCTGGTGGCGTTGGTTCATTAAGTTCTGAATATAACATAGAAATTGTAAAACAATGTTTATTCACTGGTAGTATTATCGGCGAGAATGAAGATTTAACAAAACAAGCAGAACAAAAAATTATTGCTGGTGGAGCGGTTGCTCAAACTGAAGGCACAATAAAAATAGAAGAAACAATGACTACCGTTGATGTAATAATTGGTGCAACAAATGATCAATTTACAACACTTATTGCTGGTGGATGTGTTGGTGAAGTTTCAGGCAATGGAAATACATTAATCTTAGATAAAGTTGTTTCAAGTGGAAAACTTGTTCCATTCTGTGGAGATAATGCAACAACAGTTCACTTAGGTGGTATTATTGGTTCAGTTGATAATGAATACGAAAACACTGATAAAGAAACGATTGAAGCTTGTGGTGCAGAAATCACAAATTCATACACAGTAACAAGCATAATTGCAGATGCAATTGCAGGAAAAGCATTGCAACATACAAGCAGTGATGCACTTGTTGGTTATGCAGTTGATGGTAACGTTTCAGCAAACAATGTTTATTTCTCAACAGACTTTGCATTAACTACTAACGATAAAAATTTAGGTACAAACCTTTCTGGTTCAGACTTAATTTTAAGTGAAAAAGATTTGTGGAAGGAAAGTTTTGTAAACGCGCAAGCAGATGCTTGGAAGTTCTTATCTGGTGTTTCAAATAATCACCTTCCATACATTAAAGCACTTGAAGATAGTTTAAAAGTGTATAAAGTTTTACAAATTGATAATTCAAAACATAACTACATTTTAGGTTCATCGTTGAGACCTGAAGACAATGTTAGCACAGGATTTAAAGAAGAGTTTACTTATTATATTATAAATAGTGCAAATGTAATTACAGGAAAATTAAATGGTGTGCTAATTAGTGAAGATATAGAATCAGAAACTAATAAAGGAAACTTAATTAAAGAAATTGGTAAACACTCTGCAGTTTCAAATATCCATTTAAATATTGAACATTCTAGTGAAATTGCATTGACAGGTGGATTCATTGCAGAAATAAACAACGGGCTAATCTTCAACTGTTCAGTTCAAGGACAAGGAATTAATATTAATGGTTATGTTGGTGTTATTGCCGGAGTAAATAATGGTACAATTTCTTATTCATACTCTGGAATTGAGATTTTGAAAGTTGCTTCTGCAGCAGGTATTGCTTATACAAATAACAGTGTAATTAATAGCTGTTACTTCACTGGTTACATTAATAGTGGTAGTGCTTCAGTTGGTATTATGCTTGAAGTTAATCCAGGTTCGGAAAAAAATGTTTATGTTTATAACAACTATATGGCTGGTGTAATAACAAATATTTCAGATTCAGGAACAAGCTTCTATGCAGGTGATTTTGTTGATGAAAGTGGTAAGTGTTTAATAGATGGATTAAATAACTACATTGATCAATTTGCAAATAATGAAAGTGTTGATGAAAAATATGAAAAAG
>JAZUCB010000010.1:0-2353 GCA_045638985.1 Clostridia bacterium | reverse complement strand
AAACAGGTGTTGATGTTAATATTGAAGGAGTTAATATTAACACATACACAATTAACATTAGTGCACCTGCTGGATTAGAAATTAGTGGTCAAACACCTAGCACTTTAGTTGTTAACCATGGTGAAAACTTCACATTTAATTATGCAGTTCTAACTGGTTACGAAAAAGATGGTTTCTTAATTCTTGCTGGTGGTGCAAATGATAATGTTACTGATAATAATGGAGAAGTTACAATTGCAAACATTACTTCTCAAAGTTTAGGAAATATTCAAATTTCAGGCGTTAAAGAAAGTGTTTACACAATATCTTATGAAGATAAATTTGGTAGCATTGATTTAACTCCAAATCAATTTACAATCACTAAACCAAGCTTCACATTGCCTGGTTATTCAAAAACAGGTTATAAGTTTAATGGTTGGCTTGTTTCTGGAATTGATGAAAATGAAAACATTAATGGCGTTTATGTTGATTCTGAAGATGGAACAAAACAATATTTAACACAAATTAACACTGGTTCTTATGGTTCAATCACATTAACAGCAGATTTGGAAGTAATTACTTATTCTATTGAATATGTTAAATACGATGGTGAATTTGCAGATGGATTTGAAGCAGTTACAGAATATAACGTTGAAAGTGCAACTATAACACTTCCAACAAGTGCTAATATTTCTAAAACAGCATATGATTTTGGTGGTTGGTTCACTTCATCAGAATATAGTGAAGAATCAAAATTAACTCAAATCACAGCAGGCTCAACAGGAAATATTAGATTGCATGCAAAATGGGTTGCTTCGCAATACACAATCACTTTTAATACTGATGGTGGAGAAAGCATTAGTGATAGAAATTATACAGTTGAAACTTCAACATTTGCATTATCAAATGCTATTAAATTGGGTTATGAATTCATTGGCTGGCAAATTGTTGGCATTGATGAAATCAACTTAATTAATGGTGCAACATATATTGTTAATGAAACATTCGGAATTAATTTTGAAATAGTTAAAGGTTCTTATGGTAATATTTCATTAAAGGCAATGTATGATGAAGTTGCTTATTCAATAACTTATATGTCTGGAGCAGAAAAATTAACAGATTTAGTTCCAACAACATATAATATCTCTCAAAATGTTACTCTTCCTGAACCTACTAAAACTGGTTACACATTTAAAGGTTGGTTTGATAATACTCAATTAGGTGGCGTTGCAATTACTCAAATTCCAAGTGGTTCAACGGGAGATAAAACTTTCTATGCTAAATGGGAAACAATTGATTACACAATAACTTATGATTTTGATGATAGAGAAGATTCAACAGAGACTTACACAATTGAAAAAGAAGTTGTGTTCTCAAACCCAACAAGAACTGGTTACACATTCGCTGGTTGGCAAGTGACTTCAGTTGATGCTGATTCAGTAATTAAAGTTGTTAAGGTGGTTGATGGAGTTGAACAAAGAGTTGATTTAACAAGCGAAAACTTTGCTAACTCAATTGTTAAGAAAGTGGAAACTGGTTCTTATGGATCATTTGTGTTAACAGCAACATGGAATGCAATTACTTATAATGTTACTTATTCATCAACTCATGGTTTAACTATTAACCATAGCAATACAACAGAATTTAAAATAACTGAAGACTGGAATTTGTCTAATCCAACAGCTATAAATGGTTATTCATTTGTTGCTTGGAAATTAATAAATATTAGCGAATATGCAAAAGGTATAAAACTAAACGAAAGTGAAGTTAAAGATCTTGCTATTGGTGATTTAGTTGCAAGCATAAAAAATGGAACTTATGGCGATTTAAGGTTTGAAGCACAATGGGAGCTTATTACTTATAATGTTACATTCGATGAAAATGGAGGTAGTTTCAATGCAGGATTCACTCCATCAACAGAATTTAATGTTGTTAGCTCTTTAGCATTACCAGGTGGTTCAAGAATTAGTAAAGATGGTTGCACATTTGAGGGTTGGCTTGTTTCAGGAATTGAAAACAACGAATCAATTAAAGGCGTTATGTTTGATGATATAGAAAACACAACCGTTGAAGTTGCAAATAATGATATTATTAAACAAATTAGTGCAGGTTCATATGGAAACATCACATTAACTGCACAATGGAGTGCAAACGATTATAGCGTTACATTAGTAACAAATGGTGGAACAATTGCTGAAGGTAAAGATGTTACAACATATACTTACGGACAAGGCGCAACATTACCAACAGTTGCAGACATGAGCAAAACAGGACATACATTTGCAGGATGGTTTGCAAATGCTGACTTAAGCGGAAGTGAAGTAACAGCTATTACCACATCTGACTTTGGAAACAAAACATTCTATGCTAAATG
>JAZUCB010000009.1:0-2772 GCA_045638985.1 Clostridia bacterium | reverse complement strand
TTATTATATCATAATTTATTATTTATCTGCAACCATAAAAGCCAATTTGCTATAATAAAAATAGTTTAGAATATTTTTGTGTTTTTTTTACATTTATTTTAATTAAAAAATAAGCAATGAATTGCTTAATATTTTATATTTTAGTAAAATGAAAATAATAAAAATGGAGACTGGTTATGGGTGAAGGGTTGATTGCAATTATTTATACTTGCGTTGTTTTTTTGTTTATAATTTTTGGATTCTTATTTGGAATAATTAGAGGATTTAAGAAAACGCTGGTTAGGGGTTTGTTTTTAGTTCTATCTGCACTATTGGTTTTTGGAATTGCAAAGCTTGTTGTTCCAGTTATTGGCAACTTTGAAATTTCATGGCTTGGGCTTGAAGTTGATGGTGTTAAGCAAACAACTTTAAGTGGTTTTTTCACCAATCAAATAGGTAATTGGCTTGAAGTTAGTGGGTCATCTGCTGAAGTTAATGGGTTGGCAGAAGTTGTTATAACCATTTCTCAATTGTTGTTTTCTGTTTTTGTATTTTGGATTTTGTTTATTGTGTGTAAATATTTATTGTTGCCATTAAACCTATTGCTATATAAATTAATTTTTAGAGGGGCAGATGAAAAAGAATATGCTCGTTTGAAAAAAATGAATAAAAAAATGCATGGTAAGGTTCATGCTTTTGTTAGTGGTGGTGATGATTTTAAAATAACTCCTATAAACCAAACAAATGACAATCAGAATGTTAATAATTCTAATTCTAATTCTAATTCTAATTTAAGTTCAACTCCCAATAATTTTAATTCTAATTTGAGTTCAACTACAAATAATGCTAATAGTGAATTTGTTCCTCTTAATGAATATGTTCCAAATTTTGGAGAAAAAGAGGAGGTTGTTGAAACATTACCATGCGTGAAGCCTCCGAAGAGAAGGTTATTGGGTGGTTTAATTGGAATTCCTGTTGGATTGTTTTGTGGGGCAATGATGTTAATGCCAATAACAGGCTTTATGGGCGTTGCAAAAAGGGTTAATGAATATAAAGCTGTGGCTATGGAAAGTGAAGATGGTTATATTCAAACAATAACTAATGGAAATTTTGAGAGTATTGAAGCCGAGTATGATAATTGCATTGGAAATTATGTTATGAAATATTCCGGCGCAAATCTTTTATCGAATTTAACTTTTAATATTTTAACAACTAAAAAAATTAATGGTTCAAAAGTTAAGCTTGGTGATGATATTGTTAAAACAGTTGAAACTGCAAATGACGCTTTTGAACTAGCAAATGTTGATTTTAAAAGTTTAAATCAAGAAGAAATGCAAGAATGTTTGATTAAAATGGATAAGCTTGTTGAGAAGGCTTTTGGAATTGGTGTTGTTAGAAGTTTGGTTGATGGTGGATTAGACTTAGGTGTTGCAGTTCTTGAAAAAACCGATTTAAAAGAATATAACACATTAAAAAACTCAGGTTTAGATAGTTTAAAAAATATTAATGTTGATTACCTTTCAAAGGAATTAAGAGGGATTATTAATTTAGGAAAGGCATTAAATAACAAACTTGAAAATTCAAATGATAGCATTTTAACAACAATTATTAAAGGTGAAAATGTTGTTGAGAAATTATCAAAAACAACTAGTGAAGATATTGATCAAGTAATAAATTCGCTGTTTGATTTTGGAACATATAAAATGAAATTAACTTCATCAATTATTCCTGAACTCATTGAAGTTGGGTTTAATTATGCTCAAGATTTTATTAATGATTTGTTGCAAAACGAAGAAAATGAGTTTATTTATGCAGATAAAGCTGAAAATATTAAAGAGTTTGCAACTAAAGATGATATGGTTGATAGTGTTAAAGTTGTTTTAAAAAATGCAGTGAAAGTTTTAAAGTGCGGTGAAAATAATATTGGTGGAGCAATAAAGAATGTGGGGCCAATTTTAGATGAATTAAAAAGAAATAAAATTATTAGTGCAAACACATTTAATTCGTTAATTTCAGCAGTTGAAGAATATGCTAGCAAAAATTTAAAAGAAGTTTTAAAAGATATTATTTCAGACGAAAAAATTGATGAGTTAACAAGTGACATATCCACTGTTAATAATTGGACACTTGAATTAGAAAAAGTGGGGAATGCATATTCTAATTTTGAGCATGCAAATTCTGAAAATCCTATAATTCCAATGGTTGAAGATAAGATTGACATTAAAAATGTTAACTATGAAAGTTTAGGTGAGATTTTAGAAGAGATTGCCCAAACAACAATATTAAGCAGAGATAAAATAAATGATTTAATTAAATCGGTTGTTAATAATCAATTTAGCCAAGTTGGAAATGAAGAAAAATATCAAATTAATGGTGTTGATATAACATTTTCAAAAGAAGCTAAAGAAAAGTTGTTAGAAAATATTGAAAATATTAATGATTTTAAAAATGAATTAATGTTGGTTAAAGAAATAATTGCCGGCGAAGAACCTGTTATTGATATTGGAAAATTAAATTCAGATTTGTTTAAAAATCTTGATAGTATTGGTAAGGCTATAGACAAATTAACAAAAGATACCCAAACATTAAATAAAAGCAAAATAGTAACTAATGATTTAGTTGTTTTGGTTGCTAAAGATGTTTTTAAAGAGTTTATAAAAACCGGAGAAGGGCTAAGCGATATTGATAATGCAGTAAACAATTTAATTGAAGAAATAATTGAAAATAATGGGTTGTTAGAAAAAGCCGTTAAAAAAGATGGTTTTAGTTGGGAAAATGAGCTAGGAAAAATAT
>JAZUCB010000008.1:0-2661 GCA_045638985.1 Clostridia bacterium | reverse complement strand
ATTGTGATTGGAGTAATATTTATGTTCACAGACGAAGAAGAGCAAATTAGAGAAGTTATTATTGCATCGAGAAGGCTTGAAGAATACTTATGGGGAGAGTATAATGGAAAGTGGAATATTGAGGAATGGAGACGAATGTTTAGAAAGCGTATTCAAAAAATTGATGATATTGATGTTAGCAATCCCCATGCAATTATTGAAATGCGTAAAAGGCTTATGCAAAATGCAGCCTTAAGTGTTGCATTAATGAAGATATTAGATACAAATGGAATACCAACAAATAAATGTGATATTCCATCTAATCTTCCGCAATATGCAAAAGATACAACAAAGTTGAAAAAGGAATAAGTATGAGTGAAGAAAAACAAATAAATAATATGAGAATAAACTGGTTCCCTGGTCATATGACTAAGGCACTTAGAATTATTGAAAAAGATTTAAAAGTTGTTGATGCAATTATTTATGTTCTAGATAGTAGGGCTCCTTTTTCTTGCGTTAATCCAAAGTTTGAGAAATTTATTGAAAATAAACCAATTATTTATGTTTTTAATAAAATAGATATGGCAGAGAAAGATAAAGTTTTGGAATGGCAAAAGTTTTTTAAAAAAGAAAACACTTATTGCGTGCTTATGAACTCAACAGCCACAGGAATGGGTAAAAAGCTAGAGGATATATTAAATCAAGCATGTTCTGAAAAGATTAAAAAATATAAAGAAAAAAATATGAATTGCGTTATCAGAGCAATGGTTGTTGGCGTACCGAACTGTGGGAAAAGCACATTGATTAATAACTTATGCAGAAAGGCCAAAACTGTGACTGGCAATAAGCCGGGAGTGACCAAAGGAAAACAATGGGTTAAAATCGCTAGTGGGATTGAATTGTTAGATACTCCTGGAACATTATGGCCGGCCTTTGATAATTATCGTGTGGCTAGGAATTTGGCTTATATTGGTAGCATTAAAGAAGAAGTTTTATTTATTGATGATTTAGCCATTGCGTTTATTTATGACGTTACTATAATTGATAAATCAATTATTGAAAAAAGATATGAAATTAAAATAGAAGAAAATGATGAGCCAATAGATGTTTTAGATAAAATTTGTTATGCAAGAAAGTTTTTATTAAAAGGTGCAGAACTTGATTATGAAAGAGGGTGCAAAGCAATTATTTCAGATTTTAAACAAGGAAAATTCGGTAATATAACTTTAGAAACTTACAAAGAATTGAAAAAATTACAAGTTAAAGATAGGTTGAAAAATAATGCATAATTTTGATAGAGAGTTTAATGCTCAGCTGGTGGCAGGAATAGATGAGGCTGGAAGAGGACCATTAGCTGGGCCAGTTGTTTGCGCAATTGCAGTTATGCCACTTGATGAAGATAAAATTATTAATGGCATAAATGATAGTAAAAAATTAACTGAGAAAAAACGTGAATTATTATTTGATGAAATAATTGAAAGGGCAATAGATTATTCTATAGTTGCAATTTCACAAGAAGAAATAGATAAAATCAATATTTTAAATGCAACTAAATTAGGAATGCAAAAATGCATCGAAAATTTAAAGGTTGATTCTGATTTAATATTAGTTGATGCAGTTAAGCTTGAAACTGATAAAAAAATTGAACCTATAATAAAGGGTGATGCAAAGAGTTATAATATTGCGTGTGCATCAATCTTAGCCAAAGTTTATAGAGATAGATTAATGCAGGAATATGATTTAAAATATCCACTTTATAATTTTGGCAAACACAAAGGTTATGGAACAAAAGAGCATATTGAAAACTTGCAAAAGTACGGAAAATGCGATATTCATAGAAATTCATTTATTAAAAATTTTATAAAGAGTGATGATAATGAAAAGTAAAGCATTTAATACAATTAAGGGGGCTTTTGGTGAAGAATTTGCTTTAAAGCATGTGAAGAATAAATTAAAATTTAAAATTCTTGATAAAAATTTTAAATGTGCTTTAGGGGAAGTTGATATTATTGCTAAAGATAAGAAGACAATTGCATTTATTGAAGTTAAGTGTAAAACCAGCTTAGCTTTTGGATGTTCGCGAGAAATGTTAACAGCTCAAAAGCAAAGAAAGATCAAACAGGTTGCTCAGTTTTATTTAAAGAGTAAAAATTTATTGGATTCTATGGTTAGATTTGATGTTGCTGAAGTTATTGATGATAATGTTGAATATATTTTCGATGCATTTAGATAAAATTATTTAAATTAGTAAAATAAAATGAAAAAAATGCTTGAAAAAAGAATATATATATGTTATCATTCTAGGTGACTTCGGTTGGTCCTCTGAAAGGGGTAACTTTTATGAACAACAAGTAAATTATGGAGGTAAAGTCAAATGACATTAATTGAGGCATTAGAAAGAGAAAACGTTAAACCTGAATTACCACAATTTAATGTTGGTGACACCGTTAAAGTTTATAACAAAATCGTTGAAGGAACTAGAGAAAGAATCCAAGTTTTCGAAGGTGTTGTTATAGCAAGAAAAAATTCAAGTGTTAGAGAAACTTTCACAGTTAGAAGAATTTCATTCGGTGTTGGAGTTGAAAAAATATTCCAATTAAACTCACCAAGAATTGATAAAATTGAAGTGGTTAAAAAAGGTAAAGTAAGAAGAGCTAAATTATATTATTTAAGAAATCTTAC
>JAZUCB010000007.1:0-3281 GCA_045638985.1 Clostridia bacterium | reverse complement strand
CTATAATATTCTTATGAATATTATTTTTATTGTCTTAATAAGCATTATTTGCTTTCTTGCAATTTTAATAGGTGGCAAAAAATATAGAACCACCGCACTTTACGCTTTAGCAATCGGTGGAGCAGTTAATTCAAACTTTTTCCATTCTCAGGCATACCCAATTAATTGCTTTGGCCTTTCTTTTGGAATTGATAGCGTTATTTATTCATTGTTTGTTTTTTGCATAATTGTTATGTTCTTGCAAAACGGAAAATCTCAAGCCTACACGCTTTTAATTTCTAGCGTTATTGCAATTGCTATTTCTGCAACATGCCAACTATTAGCCGAACTATTATCAAAAGGCTCATCTTCTGCATGCTGGATTGAATTTTCTGATTTCATAATAAGCGCAACAACAACTTTAATTATTACTTCTCTTATGATTGAAATTATTAGCAAATTAAAAGAAAAAGGCATCAATAATTATTTAATAATTGTTATAGGCTCTTTATTTTCAATAATTATCAACACAGTTATTTATTATGGTCTTCTAACTATTTTAAAAGACTCAGCAGACACGCTTTTCAGCCTAATTCTATCATCTTATATTGGAAAAGTAATTGGTTTGGCTTGCAGTTTGTTAGCTTATTATCTATTAACCAAGATTGACAATAATAAACAAATAAGCATTGCCGATACCCCAACCGAAGAAGCAAACAATGAAAATTTAGAGGAAAAATCAACCAAACCAGCAACTCAACGCAAACCAAAAACAACAAAAACAAATAAAACTAAAACCGATTCAAATATTTAATTTTGAATCATGAGGAAAATTAAAAAATAAAAATTAATATTAAAATTTAATTTAAAATTTAAATAATAAAAGAAAAAATAATGGCTTTTTGCCATTATTTTTTTATTTTCCCCACACTGATTTATGTGTTTTTTACATTAATTTATCATCTTGTTTTAAAAGCTGGTCTTGGCTAAATGTGTCTCTTATATTAACTAGTGCATTTTTCATTTGTGTCATATCATCAATTGGCCTACCCCCGCAAGACCTCGCAACTCCACGAGCAAGCGAATAAAACATCATTTGAGAAATGCAATCAGCGTTATCAGAAGTTTTTAAAACTTCTCTAACTCTCCCATCTTCAGCACTGCAAAAAGTTAACGGCTCCAAATCCCACATTTCATAACCCCTTTTCAAAATACCTAAGTTATGCTCATCATGCATTGCCGATGCATTTTTTATTGAAAACGGTTTTTTATTAACTAATTGAGAGGTGAAAACATGAATTTCTTTATAATCTTTTTTTTCACTCAAGTCGTCCCCAACAAAATCAAATAACGGAGAACTTGAATCAATCATTTTGCCTAGCTTAATATATTCCATAAGTTCATCAAAACTGCTTTTGTTAACCTTTTTTTCACCTTTTAAACGAATATCAACGCCATTAAGCATTTTATCACTATCTTCTTCGTGTTGGTCTTGCAAGATTTTTTTATACATTTCTTTATAATAATCACCAAGCAAACCATCTTGCAAACTCAAAAAATTAACTGTTTTAATTTTTCTTTCTTGGCCTTCAAACATTGAAGGGCAATCAGGAGCATAACTAACATGAAAAATTCTACCTAAAATCCCTAACGCTTCATCATCACTAAAGCCTTTGCTCATCATCATATCATGAAAAGTATCAACCACTTTTTCAACTTCTAACGCACCGTGGCTATAAGAAAATAATGTAACTTTTTCCATTCTTGCGCAGGCATCTTCAAAACTTAATCTTTCTCCATTATCATCTAAAACCCTTCTTAATAAAAGATCCTTAGATAAATCCGCCCTCATTTTTCTATTTAAAGCACCACTTTTAAAAAAGCCCTCCAAAGGATACACAACCCCAGCCAAATCAACATCATAAGAACTTCCAGCTAAACCCTCTTCAACCTTTAACCCCAAACCATTTTGAACAATTGTTAACAATTTTCCAAGAACAGTTTCATCTGTTGTTCCATTACCACCAAAACAAAAACACAATGTTCTTTCTGGATCTAAACTGTTTAAAGAAACTTCTCTGCTTGTGTATCTGCTAGAATTATCTCTTTTTATTATGCAAAAAGAATCTTCTTTAATCATATCATCATAAAATTCCATACTAAACCTCCTTTTTGTGTTTTTGAATCTAAATATTAATTTAAAGATTTAAATTATAAAATCTCCAAATCATATCCACCATTAGCGCTTTCACCACCATCAGATTCGGGATCTTCATATAAAAACGATGACCCCCATTCTTTTTTATAATCATCAACAATCGCATTTAATCCATCATTGAAAATTTCAAGCGATGGGCGAGAATCGGCTAAGCCATGAGCAATTGCAACTCCTGATGCAACACTTTTTGCAAGAGCATATGCAAACATATCTGAGAATGCAAGTGCTTGAGGTGCACCCACTCTGTGATACCCACGCTCATCATCATAAAATCTCGCACCTAAATTTTTCCAATCATCATTCTTTTCAATAATACTTATATGGTGATCATTATGTGCATTTTCATTATTATTTAAAAGTTTTGACGCAAAAACCAAAACACTATTTGAAAAACAATCGCCATATAAATCTAATTCATTATCATCTGCATTTTCTTTATCGTATTTCACAACTCGAATTGAATTATTTTTTTCGCCACACCAATATTCATATTTTTCGCCAAACATTCTATCAGCAAAGCTATGAAATCTAATAGAAGAACCTTGCTTATATTTATTCTCAGGAGCGTATGCAACATTTATAATGTTATCAACTATTTGATTCGCTTCACTTGGCAAGAAACCCACGCTTTCATCAACCAACAAAGTTTTAAAACTTTTCAAAACTTCATCAGCTTCACTAACACCCCTGCAATAAGATGCAAAAGTTATTTTGCTAACATTTTTAATGGCGTCTTCAAGCGAACATCTTTTTCCATCGTTATCAACAACAAATTGCATTAAAATGTTTCCAGCAATTTGCCTTCGTTGCCTATCACTTAATGTGCAACCACCCTTTTCAAAAGTGTCGTCATATTCAACGGTTAAAACTTCAACATCTTTAGCAGAGCCAAACATGCCATCTTCTTTTAAACCAATTAAACCCTCAATAAACTCTGAAAATTTAACTGTAGATTCATAGTTATAACACTTGTTTCCATTCCAGTTTATTAGATATGCCTTATCTTTATCAACCCTATAAGTGTGAGGATTAATATAGTAATAACGATAGTTGTCGCCATTTAGTTTTTTAATAATTTTAACAT
>JAZUCB010000006.1:0-3478 GCA_045638985.1 Clostridia bacterium | reverse complement strand
TTTATAACACGACGATATAAATCATTTAAATCGCTAGTTGCAAATCTACCACCATCAAGCTGAATCATAGGTCTTAGATCTGGTGGAATAACTGGAACAACATCTAAAACCATCCATTCAGGTCTATTTCCACTTCTTCTTAAGCTTTCAACAATTTCCAACTTTTTGCTAAGTTTAAGTTTCTTTTGACCTTTAGCTGTTTTGATAGCATTTTTCAAATCAACAGATTCTTTTTCTAAATCAATTTCTGAAAGCAATTCTTTAACAGCTTCACCACCCATTCCAACTTTAAATGAGCCATAACCGTGTTTTTCAATTGCTTCTCTATATTCAATATCGTTAATTAATTGCATTTTTGCAAAACCAGTGTTACCTGGCTCAATAACAACATAACTAACATAATAAACAACTTTTTCAAGTTGCTTGCTATTTAATCCTAAAAGCAAACCAATTCTTGATGGAATACTTTGCATATACCAAATGTGGCAAACTGGTGTTGCAAGCTCAATATGCCCCATTCTTTCTCTTCTAACAGAACTTTTTGTTACTTCAACACCACATTTATCACAAATAACGCCTTTATGACGAATTCTTTTATATTTTCCGCAATGACATTCCCAATTCTTCTTAGGTCCAAAAATTCTTTCACAAAGAAGACCAGCCATTTCAGGCTTATGAGTACGATAGTTGATTGTTTCGCTTTTAGTAACTTCACCATGGCTCCACTCCCTTATCTTTTCAGGAGAAGCAATTCCAACTTTAATTGCTGCTAAATTGTTTAATTCAAACATACTCCAACCTCCTATTCTTCATCTAGATCATCAAATAATGCAGATTCATCAAAGATATTATCAAAATCTTCATTAACTTCTAAATCTTCTTCTAAATTTTTGTCGTTATCGAACTCAAGTTCAACTTCATTAACTTGTTCACGTTCTTTAGTGGCTTCTGCGAACGTTTCAACAGTGTCGTGGTTAAGTTCACTTAAAGTGAATTCTTTTCCTTGATCAGTTAACAATTTCATATCTAATCCTAAACCTTGCAATTCTTTAATAAGAACCTTAAATGATTCTGGAATGCTTGGTTGAGGAAGTTGAGTTCCTTCAACAATTGCTTTATAGTTTGCCAAACGACCTTCAGTGTCGTCTGATTTAATAGTTAACATTTCTTGCAATAACTTACTTGCACCATACGCTTCAAGCGCCCAAACTTCCATTTCACCGAATCTTTGACCACCGAACATAGCTTTACCACCAAGTGGTTGCTGAGTAACATAAGCATAAGGACCAGTTGATCTTGCGTGCATTTTATCGTTAACCATGTGTTCTAGTTTGATGTAATACATGTATCCAACGGTAACTGGGTTTTCAAATGGTTCACCAGTTCTTCCATCGAATAATTGAATTTTACCATTTTCTGGGAAATTATTTTCTTTAAGTAATGTTGAAATATCACTTTCAACAACACCATCAAAAGCAGGAGTTGCAATTTTAATACCCAACGCTTTTGCAACTAAACCTAAGTGAACTTCAAGCACCTGACCAACGTTCATACGAGAAGGAATACCTAGTGGGTTAAGAACGATATCAATAGGTTGTCCATTAGCCATAAATGGCATATCTTCCACAGGAAGAATACGGCTAACAATACCTTTGTTTCCATGGCGTCCAGCCATTTTATCACCAACACTGATTTTTCTCTTTTGAGCGATAGTAACTTTAACCATTTGGTTAACACCAGTTTCAAGTTCATCTTTATTTTTTCTAGAGAAAATTTGAATATCAACAACAATACCGCTAATTCCATGAGGAACTCTTAAGCTTGTGTCTTTAACGTCTCTTGCTTTTTCTCCGAATATAGCACGAAGCAACCTTTCCTCTGGAGTAGGTTCGGTTTCACCTTTTGGAGTAACTTTTCCAACTAAAATATCTCCTGGTTTAACTTCAGCACCAATTCTAATAATTCCGTTTTCATCAAGATTTTTAAGAACATCTTCACCTAAGTTTGGAATATCACGAGTGAATTCTTCATCACCTAATTTTGTTGTTCTGCATTTAACTTCTTCTTCTTTTAATGTGATTGAAGTGTAAACGTCTTCTTTAACCAATCTTTCGCTAAGCAAAATAGCATCTTCGTAGTTATAACCTTCCCAGTTCATGAAGGCAATTAACATATTTTTTCCAAGAGCAAGTTCTCCACCATTTGTTGAATACCCATCAGCAATGGTTTCGCCTTTCTTAACCTTTTGACCAGCTTTAACAATTGGTTTTTGGTTAATACAGCTTTCTTGGTTTGTTTTTGAGAATTTAATTAATTCATATGAATCAACTTTTCCATTCTCTGTTTTAATTTCAATTCTATTTGCATCGGCATATGAAACCACGCCTGCATTTTCTGCAACAATAATTGCACAGTTATCTAAAGCAACTTGGTGCTCCATACCGGTGGCAACGATTGGGGCTTCAGTTGTGATTAGAGGAACAGCTTGGCGTTGCATGTTTGATCCCATCAATGCTCTGGCAGTATCGTCGTTTCCTAAGAATGGAATTAAAGAAGTTGGAACAGACACTAATTGACGTGGAGAAACATCAACGTAATCTACCATATCTGGACTTACTTCCATAATAGTTTCCATATAACGGCAAACAATGCGATCGTTAATAAACTTGCCATTTTCATCAATTGGCTCAATTGCTTGAGCAATATAACAGTTTTCATCTTCATCAGCCATTAAGTAAACAATTTCGTTAGTAACAACGCCTTTTTCTTTATCCACAACTCTATAAGGAGTTTCAATAAATCCATAATCGTTTACTCTAGCATATGAAGCTAATGAGTTAATAAGACCAATGTTTCCACCTTCTGGTGTTTCAATAACGCAAATTCTACCATAGTGGCTGTGGTGAATATCGCGGACTTCGTCGGTTGCACGGTCTTTTTTAATACCACCAGGACCTACCGCACTCAATCTTCTCTTTTGAGCTAGAGAACTTAGAGGGTTCATTTCGTCCATTAATTGTGATAATTGGTGGCTAGCTAAGAAATCTTTAAATGCCCTATTTATTGGGCGAGCATTAACAACTTGAGCTGGAGTTATATCTGTTAAATCGTGGCTTTGAAGAGTTTCTTTAACAGCATTTGAAAGCTTATTCATTCCGCTTCTCATAGCATCTTGAAGAAGTTCACCAGCACCTTTTAATCTACGGTTACATAAATGGTCGATGTTATCAACATAACCAATTCCAACAGTTAAATCAAAGAAATATGAAACAGTTGCAAGAATATCATCAATTGTTATGGTGGTTCCAACTAGATTTTCTGCATTTGCTCTAATTGCTTCGATTCTTTCTTCTTTGGTTTTATATTCTTTTAATATATCAGCAAGAACAGGATAATAAACTTGATGGTTAATTCCTAGTTCTTTTTCATTGCATTTAATAATTTCGCTTAATTTAACGCGATTGTTACCATATAATTT
>JAZUCB010000005.1:0-5942 GCA_045638985.1 Clostridia bacterium | reverse complement strand
CCAATATAGTTCTGCCACATCACCTGCCATATTTCGCACAACCTGTATAGCAAAACTGCCAAATATTAGATAGTCCATTGATATTCTTTGCAATAAATCTGCAATGGTTTCACCATCTTTATTAACCTTATTATTGAATGATGGAATGTTGCAAACAACATCATCACCTATAACAAAATCACTGCAACCATTTATAATGCTTTGTAATGTTGCACAGTTGTTATAATTATCCCACAGGAATTGACTATATTTGTTATCATCACCCCAGGCAATAAAATCCTTTCCATTCACCTTTTTTTCTACATTATCAATCACATTAGATTGTATGAATGGTTCAAGTGCTGCCAAAAATAAATCTATTGTTTTATTCTGTTTTTTACTATTTGCCATTATATGTTTTGAAATTTTTAACTGAATTATATTTAGTGGTATTTGCTGTGAAATCTCCAACCCTCATTATATCAGTTGTTGTAATCTGTATTGGTTCATTACCCATTACACTTTTTTCTATATTGGTTTGGTTAATTATTATTTCACTCCAATCCTCATTACTTATTAAAAATAGTTTATATTCACCATCATCTAATGTTGTTGTGTCTATTTCAAAGTTATAAAACAAATTATTGCCAATATCCTCTACATTAAACACATAGGTTTGTTTAGTTAAAGTGTTTTGCAAAATGATAGAATATTTCATTATTTTACTTTATTTCAAATATATTTAGTTGGGAGTTTGTATTAAATAACCCCCAACTTTATTGAAAGTAGAGGGTTATTTGTGTAAAACTATTATTAGTTTAGTTTAGTTTACTTTTTAACTGTGCTATTTCCGTTTCCAATGATGTTATTTTAGCAACTAAATCTACATCTAAACCATATACTAAAAGTTTACCATTGGTGGTAATTTCTACTGCATTTTTTCTGTTATCATCTGCATTTCCAAAACCCACAGCAAAAAGTGTTTGATTGGTAGTTGATTTGTTAAACTTGCCAAATGCCGCCTCATAAGTGTTGTTAGTTATATTTTCTGCACCTGCTGCAAATCCAAACCCTTTATTAACAGTGTTGTTTTTACCAAAAACTGCTGTTTGGTATGAATTAGATATACAATTTTCACCATATACAAATGATGAATTACTAATGTTGCTACAATTCTTGCCACCTACAAAGGAATATGCACCATTACTAACACAATTATAACCTGTGGCAATACTACCCACCTTATAGGCACCAGCTCCTACACCATTTAGAACTACTGAATTATTACCCTCGCTAATAGAGAATGGCATTGTGTCTGTTACCCATTGTTCAGTTGCATAATTACCCTTTAATTGAAATTTATTGTTTGATTGTTCCCTTGTGTAAAAGTTTTTAATTGTAGATGTTGAACTTATAACACCATTTACACTAACAATGTATTTTCTACATTCTATATTGTTGCCATCAAAAAATGTAGTATAACCAACCAAATTGCCATTTTCCACCTTTATATTGTTTATTAAACCTAACATATCTTCATAAACAGGTGCATAAACAATAACAGGTTTTTTATTCTCAACTGCATCTATAACATCACCTATATTACCACTAACAACATTATTATCATTAGTGAACACAACATAGGGTATTGTTATTTTATCAACTATATTATCTATTTCCTCTTTTGTGTAATAGTTAGGTGTGATATCTTTATTAGAAAGGCAATTTCTAGATATAGATATAATTGTTTTTCCTTGTTTTGTAATAATCATATTTTTTTAATGAAATATCAAAAAATAATGGGGAGTTTTAACAACTCCCCACTCCATCTAAATTATTTTTTCTATTCCTCTACAACCTCTAATACTGCTGCCTCACTAACCTCGAATGGGTAAGTGTCGCTCTCATCTTTCAATGTGAGTGTGTAGGCGTTCTGGTCGCCTTTCGCTGTACCTGTATTTGCACCACCTGCTGTTGCACTTACATAATCATCATAACCGAGATACCAATATTTATTATTGCTATCCTTTACAATCACTGCCAACTGCCCAACTGCCAATGCAGACATTTCCAAACGCTTTGCAGTTTCCATTTTTGAAAATACCAATGAAAGTTCAGTAGATACATAGTTAATACCTGCCTGTTCATCTACATTAAGTGTAGATGCCATAGAACCTGTTTGTTTGCGGAATTGGTAAGGTTTGAATTTTGCACCACCAATCATTGTAATAGCAGTTATAATGCCGCCCTCACCCACAGTTGGTTGTTCAACATCACTATAATTGGCAATATATACTGTTTTAATACCACCTAATGAGGTTGAACAATCTAACTGAATACCTGCCAATGTTTGACTACAATATGCCATATTATTTATATACTTTTTTAACAAATTATTTTTAGATAGTGGGGGCATTTAGAATTAAACACCCCCTGTTTTATGATAGAATTGATAGATTAGGCAATAGTACCCAAAACAATCTCATCACCAAAAGCGAACTGAACACCTAAATTGTACTCAATTGCCAAACGGAATTCATTGAAATCCTTGCTATACCACATTTCAAATTTCTCCGCATCATCTGCCATATCTACACCAATAAAAAGGTTCTCCAATCTTGCTGCAACAATCTTGTTTGTACCATTCAAACCGTTTACTGCAATAACCTTTGTGTTTGTGCCAGGTAATACAAACTCCTCAACAGGCATTCCGTTTGCAGGGTAGTGGTAATAGTTTTTCTCAACAATTTCCTGCATATACTGACGGAAAACATCAGCACCAACAAAAATTACTGCCTTATCTAAAACCTTTTCAGGAATTGCCAAATAAACTGCCTTAATTGCATCATAAGCAGATGCACCACTTGCGATAGTTGGGGTAACTACATTTTCATCTGCCTCAATGAGTTTCAAAAGTCCATCAGTCCATTTAAGGGTTGCATCATCACTTGCAGTATCACCCTGCCAAATGAGTTTCTCATTTGCTGCCTTAACCTCATCAACTATTAAACTTGTGAAATATTCCTCAAATGGGAGGGTTTCTCTACCAACTCCAACCTTAACCTCGTACCCAGTCCAATATTTGATGAAATCCTTGTGGCAAAATGCCTGGTTGATTTTAATCATAGGTGCAGTTATAATGCGCTGTGAGAGGGTTGCTGTTCCTGCATCACTCCAACCACAAACACTGCCATCTTGTAAAACAGGTGCAACACTTACAAGGTTTAACGCTGCTTTCCATTTTACATCACTCTGCATATTCAAAAGTCTTGCAGACTTTGCAGACAAAACCGCCTCTTTAATGAGTGGCAAACGCCTTTGCTCAATGTACTGTGTTAATCCATTTAGATTTAATGCCATAATACTTTTTTCTTTTTAACCGAATTATTTTTGTTTTTTTCTAAAATATTGTGGCACTTATAGTTGTAAACTTTATATGAAAAATGGGTGTACCTTGTTAGATACACCCATTGAAATATGTATAAACATTATTAAATTACTCTCTCCAATCTCTGTTCATATCTCTAAATCTATTGAGTTTTGCATCAATTTTTGCATCACCTGTTGTGTGTGGTGTAGTGTTGTTTGCACTATCAAAAATTTCCACAACAGATGCAGATGCACTCATTTTTTCAATCTTCTTTAATCTCTCATCTGCCTCTCGTCTAGATTCTCCAATTTTCTCTAAAATGCTATCAACAATTTTATAAAGTTCATCAACCTCTTTTCTTAATTCATCAATAGCAGTTGGGGTTGTTTCCTCTGCATCAACATTTTCCTCATCAGTTGGAGTTTCAACAGGTGTATCAATTTTTTCCTCATCAACAGGGGTTTCCTCTCCATCTACTTCCGCTACTGGGTCGGTGATACTTTCAACCTTGCCATCAGCAACAACAATTACCTTTCCATCTTCGGTGGTGTATTCTCCATTTTCCACAGGTTTTCTCTCTCCGTTTTCATCAACAACAAAAACATTTACACCTGCAACTAAATCCTCATCACCATCATATTCAATAACTGCCTTATCAGTTTTTACAACACCCATTTTAACCTCAATTTTTTCCTCTATTAGTGCTGCTAATTTTGCTTTAATAGTCTGTAATTTGCTCATTTTATTTACTTTTCTTGAAATATCAATTATTTGCAATGTGTTTTTTATAGTCTATTCCTCTTTTTTTCAATACTCTTTGTGCTGCTTGTGTTTGTTCTAAATCGGGGTGCCCAGTGGCAGAAATTATTAGTTTTTCTATAATTGTATATTCTGCTATTTCACCATTTGCAATTTTCTCCTTATACTCTTTTCTCAACTCTGCTCTTTTCTCTAAATATTCAGCATTCTTAAAATCTTGTATTTCAACCATTTTATCCTGTAATTTTGGGGAAATCTGCCTACCTTTGTGCATTGCTAATTCACCAAACCCTGTAAATCCAAACCCTTTACTCGCAATATATGCCTCATCGGAGGTGTACCGTTCCATATTTTACAATATTTTAGCATTTATGAGTTTTTCTATATAGTTCATCTAACATTGTGAGAATTTCATTTAATTCCTCATCTACATCATCTGCAATATCCTCAAACGCAAATGTTCCCTCAATAGAAAAACCATTAAATTTACCTGCCTTTATTGCCTCCCATATTTGTTCATTATGAACCTTAAATGTTGCAAATAAACTACCATTGGTTATATCCTCAAATCCTTTTGGGTTAATACCTTTTTCACTATCCTTAATGAATAATTCAAACATATCTACACCCTCTATATCTGAATTAGGTTGGTGTTCAACATTTACCTTATTTTGTTTATCTTCTAACAACAGTTTTTCCGCCATCAATCTACAAGTGTTTCGGTTGAACTTTATGTAATACTCACCTAATTGTTCATCATTTCTATATATTGGAAAATCACACCTCATTAGAACACCTGTTATTATTCTCTGTTCCTCATTTGCTGAAAACATCACCTGTTTAGTATTGGTGGCAAATTTCAAAAAATCACTTTCAACAGCAGGTGCAGATACCAAACTAATTTTATCTATACCCATTGCATCAGTTGTTATAATTGCATTAAAAATTGGAATGTTCATATTACTTTTTTACTAAATATAAATCATTGTGAAATAGTTTGGTGGAAATTAAAAATTAGTGTTTTCCTCTCTAATTTCCACCTTTTTATTGCTTGCTTGTATATCGCTTTCCAAAATATAAACCTGTTGTGCAGCATTCATTTCATCAACCTCTGTATCTGTTAATAAATTTCTAGTGTATGATACAGGCAAATTTTCAGCAATGCCCACAGATGGTGATGCAGATGCACCCCCACCTATACCACTAGGACTATCAAACTGTTGTTTATTGATATTAGCAATTTGTGCAATACCTGTTGCCAATGTAAATGCTGAATTTATACCACCCACAATTGCACCTGCAATTGGTCCCAGTTGCCAGGCACTTGCAATTGCTGACAAAATACCAGATGCGGTGTTAATCCAAGTGTTTGCTTTTTGCATCTTCTTGTTCTTTTCAAAACCCTCCTCTGTGGTAGTATCTATATTAGATTGGAGTGCAGAAATAAGTTGTGATGCACCACTTAACGCCTGTGTGAATGCTTGCATTGTAAAACTTGCAACTGCATCTGTTCTTGCCTTTTGTTGTTGGTTATATTGTTCATCTAACTCTCCTAATCGTTGAATGGTGTTTGCTTTAATATCTGCCTTTTGTTGTTCTAACTCTTTATATCTTTGACTTTCAACCTCAAACAATGCCATTTCCTGTTCTATGGCACTTATTTTAAGGTTCATAGTTTCCTGTGTGATAGTTTTGATAGTTTCAAGTTTTGAAAGTTCAGTATCAATGTTGCCCCAGGGTGAATTACTACCTGTTTTTGCTCGTTCAGCAGTATATAACTGCATTTCTGCACCACCATCAATGGCATTTAATTTACCTGTTAATCGTTTTTCAC
>JAZUCB010000004.1:0-5123 GCA_045638985.1 Clostridia bacterium | reverse complement strand
ATTGATAACAAAAGAAACAATTGGTATTGATTATAAAAAGGACTCGCAATTAGTTTCTGGATTTGAAAATAATGATGATAAGTCGGTTAAAATTAATATCATTAATTCTAAAATAGAAGAAGCGTCTGAAGATGAAAAGCAAAAAGCTTATAGACAAGAACTTGATATTCAGCAATGCGAATTAATAGCAAAGCATATAGCTGATTTAATTGGCAAGAGTTATTCTATTGGAAACAAAACTGGCTTTTATAGTTATAAAGATATTGCAATTTTAATTAGAAATAAAGGCGAATTTTTAAATCAATTAATAAGGACTTTAAAACTTTACAATATTCCGGTTTCAGCAAGCTATAAAACCCAAATATTTAAAGAAATTGAAATATTATATTTATTATCAATTTTGAAAATAATAGATAATCCGTTAGATGATGTTGCTCTTGTTACAGTTATGAAAGGTAAACTAGGTGGGTTTAATGAAAATGAATTAATGAAAATTGCAAATATTGACGGTGAGTTTTTCTATAACAAAATGACGAATTTCATAAATGATGAAGATTTGCAAAGTAAAATTAAATCATTTCTTTCAATGGTGGAAGATTTGAGGTTTTATTTTCAGACGCATGATTTATTATCAATAATAAATAAAGTGATTTATGAAAATGATTTACTTATGTATTACAAGAGCCTTCCTAATGGTTTTCAAAGAGAATTAAACATTTTAGAATTTGTTAAATTGTGTTCTTCGAATGCATATTCTAATAGTATCTATGACTTTTTAAATTATGTTGAGTCTATTAAGAATAATGCGTATGAGATAAAGTATAATGCTGGCAATAATTGCGTTCAGATAATGACAATGCATGGAAGTAAAGGGTTAGGTTATCCTGCAGTTATTGTTGCAAACTTTGGTAGTGAGTTTAGAATAAATCATAACGTTCATGAATGTGTTTTAAATGATGATTTTGGGTTGGGGGTTCAATATAGAAATCAAGAAAAACGAATGCAACGAAAATCAATTGTTCAAAATGCGTGTTTATTAAAAAATAAAATAAACGAAATAAATGAAGAAATTAGAATATTATATGTTGCATTAACAAGAGCGAAAAACAATTTATTTATTGTTGGGGCTTATGATTTTGATAAGCTAAATAAGAAGAAGTTTAGTTCTGTGTATGATTGTTCTTCATATATGGAAATGTTTTTATTTGCCAATAATGGAGTTAATTTTAATTACTTCAAAAATAAAAAAGAAAGATTTGTTTTGAATGAAGGAATGAGTGGGTGTTCGCATGTTGAAATTCTTTCATATGGTAAACAAGCTCAAGAACAGGAAGATAAAAAAGAAATTAAATTGATTGAATTGAATAATGAAGATGTTTTTAAAAATATTGAGTGTTTTAAAGTTAATAATAATTTTGCGATTGATTCTGGCGTGGTTAAGAAGAACACGGTTTCTAGTTTATTAATGGAAAATAATAACTATACTTTGGAATTAGATGATTTTAATTTGTTGAGCTTGTTTGATGAAAAAGATTATGAGAATTCTTCAACTGAGTTGGGGACTCTTTATCATAATATTATGGAAAGGTTGGCGTATACTGAAGGGTTAGATCAAGTTATAAACAAGGTGAATGAAATTTTAGCAACAGCTAAAGTTTCTGATGAGATAAAAGATAAAATTGACTTTAATAAAATATATAAAGCTGTGATTAGTGTTAAAAATTTAATTAGCTCTCCAGAATCAATAATAAAGAAAGAGCAGCAATTTGTTATGAAGGCGGCTCATAAAGATTTAATAATGGGGAGTGAAGTTAAAGATAAAGTTATAGTTCAAGGTGTTGTTGATTTGATTGTTGTTAATCCGGATAAGACGGGATATATTATTGATTTTAAAAGCAATAAAAGTGTTAATGCAGAGTACTATGCAAAACATTATAAAACCCAGTTATTTCTTTATAAATTAGCAATAAGCAGGTTGTTTAAAAATGTTAATTTTAAAACATTAATATATTCTTTTGAAGCGGGAAGAATGTTTGAAATTTAGGTATTATAAGGGTTGTTTTAAGCAAAATAATAATATTAAAAAACTTTAAATATGAATTGTTTTTATTTTGACTAACAAAAAACTTGTGTTATAATACAATAATTATGTAAAATGCGTATGAAAAATGGAGGTCTTTTTTATGTTTAATATGATTTTGGCTGATAGTGCAACATCTGGCAGCACACAAATTCATAAATTTTTCCAAGGTTTATTAAAACTTGTTGGTGAAAAAACTGGATTTGACATTGTTTTCTATTCAACAGTGGCATTGCTTTTATTAAACATTATTGTTGCTCTTATAAGTGTGTCTTGTTCGTATGAGAAAAAGATGTTTAGAGCTATAAAAAAATTGAATTATTTCTTTTCAAAAAATCCAAATATAACTGAGCAAACATTAATTGTTTTTAATAATAAAATGAAAACAGTTCCTAAAAATTTAAGGTATTGCTGGCAAGAATATATGCTTTATAGAGATAAGGCTCCAAGTGATTATATGGATGTTGTTACTTGTGTTGATCAGCCTCTTAAAACTAGTTCTTTTTCAAATGCAATAAAAACTGCAAATATTTTTGGAATTGTTATTTCTCTATTATCTTCAATTGCATTTTTAAGTTATTATATCAATCTTAATGTTGATGCTAGTTTAACAGTTAGAATTTTATGGCCTGTTTTAGTGGTTCCAGCTTTAGCATTGATTTTAAATTACTTAGTAATTGTTCTATTGAAATTAAACAAAACAATTGTAACAAAAGATTTGTATTACAACTATCATGACTTTTTAAGAAATGTTAACAAGGCTTGTTTAACTATGCCAAGTTTCGTTGACTATGAAGTTTTATTTACTCAAAAAGAAATTAAAAATGGAATTCCTGTTTTGCAAGAATATCTTGAAAAAAGAGCTTTAGAAGAACAAAGAGCAGCGGAAGATGCAAGATTAAATTCTCAAGAATATGAAGCTTTTGATTTCAATGAATTGGGAATTGAAAACGCTATATTGCTTGATAGGGCAATGAAAGAATCTGAAAAATATTTTAATGTTAAAAGAGATTTAACTGAGAAGTTAAATTCAAAAGAAGCAGAGATGAGAAACTTTGCCAAAAACTTTGACGAAGTAACAAAAGACTTTGAAAGAAAAGCTCAAGCTATTAAAGAATCATTAAATCAGATAAATGAGCAATTAAACAACACTGCAGTTAAGATTGAGGCAAACTACTTAAAGAAAAGATACAATGAAGATCAGGTTAAGCTTCAACAATTAGAGAAAGACTATGATTTGGCAAGTTCTCGTTTTAATAAGCAACAAGCTGAATTGGAAGAAGAATGTGAAGTTTTAAGAAACGAAATCAAAGAAAGAAAAGCAGATGTTGAAGAGGCTATTAAAGTTGAAGGTAAAGCATATGCTAATAAGGTGTATGGTATTATAAACAACACTGTTAAAGCTCAAAACGAGCCATATTTTGCTAAGCTTGAAGCTGAGAAACAACAGATGGCTGAGCAAATTAATGGCATGAATCAAACAATTATGAACCAAAATGCTGAAATTCAAGGAAGACAAAATCAAATTGTTCAAATAGAACAAGAATTAATTAATAGAAGAGCTGAAATAGCTGCAATGGCATCAGTTAAAGAATATTTTACATCATTAGAATTTAAGCAAATGGTTAAAGGCAATAAGAAGGCTAAAAAAGCAGGTAAAGTTGATTCATCTGAATATGATGAAATAATTTCTCAATTGCAAAATGAGTTAACAGATAAGCAAAATGAAGTTGAAAGATTAAATGCAACATTGCAACAATGTCAACAAGAGTTGGCTAATAAGCAGGCTGAAATTAATGAAAAAGATGAACAGTTGGCAGCAAAAAATAAAGAAATTGAGGCTAAAAATAATGAACTTCAAGAAAAAAGCAATGAACTTCAAGAAAAGAATAAAGAAATAGAAAAGCATGTTGAAGATATTAAAAATGTTAACGAAGAATTGAAGTCGGCAAAAAATGTTCAACCTGAGAAAGTTATAGTTGAAGTTGAGAAAAAATCTGCTGTTGATGAAGAAGCGTCTAAAAAACTTTCAGAAGCAAGTAAAAAACAAAAAGAATTATTGTCTAAATTAAAAACTTTAGAAGATGTTGAAAAGAAAAATAAAGAAGAAAAAACAAAGATAAAAAATAGAAACTTAAGTAAGTTGATGCAAATTCAACAAGGAATTGAATCTGAAAATGATAAAATTCAAGATAATAAGAAAAAATTAAAGAAAAATGTTGATGATGCAATTTCAGCTTTAAATGACTCAGACAAAAAATAATAAAAAACCATGCATTATGCATGGTTTTTTATTGGCTGTAATGTGTTAGTTCTAACATTTTTCCGTTATCTCTTGCTTTTTCAAGGATTTTATAGTTAATAGTAACACCTTTTTTTATTATGATTTCGCCATTAGGTTTTAGTAAATCTTTAGTGGTGATTCTATTTAATAGAAATTCGTAATTAGCTATAACTTTGTTGGGTTTGCTTGGTTGTTTAAGGTTTGAATCTTCAATAAACACATTTACTTCGGGGAGTGATTTAGTTAATATCTTTTTGTCTTTAAAATTTTGTAGGTTAATTTTGTTTTCTGAGTAAATGGTTACTTTATTGGCAAAGTTTATTATTTTATTTGAATCAAAGTGTGTGTTTTGGGTTGAAATAAAACTACTTATCATATAATTGTTTGATAGTTCGATATCAATAACGGGGTTTATGTATTTGCAGTTTATTGAGTAAATTTTGGAAGAAATAGGGTTGTAAAGATTTTTTAGTTCTAGTTCAATTGAATCAAATAAAATTAATGATGAATTATTTTTAATAAAACCACAATCATCTCCAAGTTTATATAGTTTTTTTATAGGAAGAGCGTATTTGATGCCTTCATGTTCGTTGTAAATAATAATGTAAATACATTTTTTTTGTTTTGGGCAAAATAATAGATTTTCAATTGTTCCAACTAAATCTCCAGAGTATAAGCTTATAATTGGTAAGGATATGATTTTTGATGCGAGCATTTTAAAACTCCTTTATGTTTACATAATTAATTATATATTATATA
>JAZUCB010000003.1:0-5428 GCA_045638985.1 Clostridia bacterium | reverse complement strand
AAGAACGTTAAAGAAAATTCTAATCCGTTCATAAATTTCACTCCGTTTATTTAATTTTCCACCTTAAATAAACTCCACCTTAATTTCCACCTTTTATATAAAACAAAACTAATTGTTAGTATTTTCACTCAATGAATTTCTCATAGAAGTATCAGCTATTATATTTTGCATTCTATAATAATCCATAACACCTAGTTGACCAGATCTAAAAGCAACGCTAATTGCTTTAGGAATTTCAGATTCAGCATCAACCAACCTTGCCTTCATTTCCTGAGTTTTTGCTTTCATTTCTTGCTCTGCTGCAATCGCCATAGCTCGCCTTTCTTCAGCTTTGGAATTTGCAATTTGCATATCTGCTTCTGCCTTTTCAGCCAATAATTTTGCACCAACATTTTTACCAATATCAACATCAGCAACGTCAATTGATAAAATATCGTAAGCAGTACCTTTATCTAATCCCATTTTAAAAATGGTTTTACTAATAACATCTGGATTTTGTAAAATTTCACCATGTGACTTAGCTGTTCCAACTGTTGAAACTATACCCTCACCAATTCTTGCTAAAATTGTATCTTCTCCAGCACCACCAATTAAACGCTCAATATTTGTTCTAACTGTTACTCTAACTTTTATTTTTAATTCAATACCATCTCTTGCAACAACATTTGTTGCAGGGCTTGTTATAACAACGGGGCTAACACAACTTTGAACAGCTTTTAAAATATCACGATTTGCCAAATCAATTGCCATAGCTGTTTTAGCAGATACAGGAATATTTGCCCCTTTTGCTGTAACCAAAGCTTCAACAACTTTAACAATGTCTCCACCTGCCAAAAAGTGATTTTCCAATTGACCAATTGAGATATCAACACCAGCTTTTTTTGCAATAATATAGTTATCAACCAATAAACCAATATCAACACCTCTAAGTTTCATGCCAATTAGTTTATGTGAAAAAAGATGGGAGCCTGAAAATAAAGCCTTAAAATAGACTTTTAATGGCACCAATCCTAGAAAAATTGCTAATCCTATTAAACATAAAATACCTATAGATAATCCTACATATAAGCCAACACTAGCTAACATAAAATTATTCATCTTAATACCTTCCACTTAAATGATTTAAAAGCAACCTGCTTTCAAGATTATAAGGTATTCCATTTTTCAATGATATTATATCATTACACTAAATTATTTCATAACGTTTTAACAACATTTTTGATTTTTTATATCTGTGTTTAGAGCTTAAAAAACAAAAAAGAAATTGGCATAAGCCAATTTCTTAAATAGCGTTTTTCATATCATCAACGATGTTTTGAAGTTCAACAAATATTTGACGAACATCTGCATTAGAACTTTCTAAGCCTTCACCTTTTGATGTTTCAGTTTCAATTAACAACTCAATGTCTCTAATTAATTGAACTTTTTTATCCATATCTGAATCATTTGAGAAATCTAATTCACCATATCTTGTAGTGATATCTCTTAAAGCTTCACTTAATGCATCATTGTCAATGCTGTTATCTTCTTGATCTTCATCTTCAAAATCATCATCGTAAACATCTTCTTTAACTGATTCAACCTCTTTTTCTGGTTGTTCAGCAACTTCTTCACGTTTTGGAGCAGCTTTTTTAGCTGGCTTTTTAACTGAATCTTCAGAATCTTCATCAGCAACTTTTGCAATAGGTTTCTTTCTTGTTTTTGGAACATAAACTTCAACAGTTTTTGATAAACTCATTAAGTTAATATGAGCATCAAACATATGATAGTTTAATTCTTGGTATAATGTGTTAACGTCAATCAAAGTTTTTCCGCAACTCTTTAATTCAACCAATGCTGGAATTAAATCGCCATCACCTGCAACAATACAGAACGTATCGATTTCTGGTTTTGTGTAATTCAATTTAATTGCATCAACAACTAAACGAATATCTAATTGACTAAATCTCTTTTTAAATCTCATAAATGGAGCTGTTTCATAACCGTATTTTGCAATTGCATCGCTCAAATAGATGTGTTTTCTATCATTATATCCATAGAATTTACAATAAACAACATCACCCAATTCACAAAGTTTTGAGTATAACTCATTGAATGCTTCCCCACCAATTCTAACATTATCAACGTCAACCAATAATGCTATTTTTTTACTTTGAATTATCATTATTTTTCTCCTTATCTCTAAATAATCTTTCATAATATAAGTATTGTTGAGCATACCCAGATAAATTCTTATATTTCTGAACAAACCAATCACTTATATTTTTCGCATTAGATTTAGATTCATTTGAACCTGAAATTTCATTGTAAACCTTTATAATCCATGTGTCTGTTGGGAAAACATCAGTTCTATGAAATCCAAATAGCAAAATGCAATCAGCAACTTTTCTTCCAACACCTTTAAGTTTCATCAATTCAACTCTTAAACTATTTGTTGATAAATTTTTTAATGAATTAATATCTAAAAATTTAAGGGTTTTAATTGCATCAACCAAATAATTCGCCCTATAACCACAGCCAATTTTCTTAAAATCCTCTGCAGTTATTAACAGCAATTGATCTAGGGTTGGAAAAGCATAAAAATCATTTTTCTTAGTGCCATATAATGAGCAAATATTAGAAATTATTTTCTTAATTCTTGGAATATTATTATTTGCTGATATTATAAACGAAATTATCATTTCCAAAGGATCAGAGTTTAAAATTCTAATTCCATTGCCAAACTTAATTGCACTTTTCAAACAACTTTCATCGCTTAGCTCATGCATTATTCTAGCATAATCATTTGATAAATCAAAATAATTTTCAATAAAATTTACATCTTTACAAAAAATATTTGTTATACCTTTCTGACAACAAACTTCTATTTCTTGATCTTTTGCATATATTTTATAGCCAAAATCTGTTTGTTCGTAACGAAAGAGCTGACCACACTCTAAAATATGCTTTATATTAAACTCATTCGATTCTAAAATGCTAATTCCACCATCAAATTTTTCATATTTTACCATATCACTCCAAAAAAAGGTTTATTCAAATTTAGAATAAACCTTAATAATAATTATATAATGCTAACTTTTTTCTTGGTTTTTGTTGCTTGTTCAAATTTAACAACACCATCTTTAAGAGCGTATAAAGTGTGGTCTTTTCCACAACCAACATTAGCACCTGGATTAACTTTTGTTCCTCTTTGACGAATTAAAATTGATCCAGCTGTTACTTTTTGGCCATCTGCTCTTTTAACACCAAGTCTTTTGCTTTCACTATCACGGCCGTTTTTACTAGTTCCTTGACCCTTTTTGTGAGCAAATAGTTGAATATTAATAAACATAACTTTTCTCCTCTATTTTAATATAATCTGAATATCCACTTTCTAAATCTTTTAAGGCAACTAACGCCACATTAAAAAGCAGATTACAATTTTCAATATCTTTATCAGATATTTTCTTAGGAGTTACCAATTTAAGATAACCTTTATTATCATCTCTAATCATATCAACTTTAAGGTTTAAAACTTTTATAAAGCCCAAACAGGTTGATTGCACAACACTTGAAACCGATGCACAAATAATATCTTTTCCATAATCAGCAAACCCTGCATGACCTAAACACTCAAAACCAATATATTTATTATTATTTTTATAAAAGATGATTTTTATCATAATTATTTTACCGAAACAATTTTTAGTGCTGTGTATGGTTGTCTATGACCTTGTTTTCTTCTATAATTTTTCTTTGCTTTATATTTGAAAACAACAATTTTATCAGCTTTACCATGTTCAACAACTTCAGCTTCAACAGTTTTTCCTTGAACTAATGGAGTTCCACAAACAACTTCTTCACCATTAACGAACATAACAACGTCTAAAGAAACTTTTTCGCCAACTTGAACGTCAAGTTTTTCAACATTAATAACATCGTTTTCTGAAACTTTATATTGTTTGCCACCTGTTTGAATTATAGCATACATTATTATTATCCCTCCTCTAACCAAACTCACTAAATATAAGGCGATTTTTAACAAAAAAAATACTTAAAGCCCATTTTATGTGGTACGATAAGCATTTTAACACATTAAGTCAACCTTGTCAACCATACTTTCAATTAAATATTAATTTATATAGACAAATTTATAATAGTAACTCCAGGGTTTAAATTCAATAATTGATCAGTTATTAGGTTTGGATATTTTTCGCAAATTTTAGCAACATCATCTTTAAGCATTGTAAACTCTTCCCCCGGAATAAATGCTTTTATTTTCTTTTTCAAAACCAACTCTCTTAATTTTGCATGCAGTTCTTTTTTTATTGTTCCTCCAACACCATTTGATCCATATCCATGAATCAAAATTAATATTTCACTGCCTTCCTTTAAAGAAAATTCAATTTCTTTTTCTGCAAGAAAAATTGCATACTCGCAATCAGGAAAATCTTTTTTAATATTAACAATATTAATCACAACAATCCTCTTTTTTAAGAAAATCAACAGTTATTGTTCCATAATTCTTCGAATCCATAACAGTTAGCCCATCAACCCCTTTAAACATATCTTCTTTCAAATGCTCAAAAATAATCAAACCATCTTCATTTAATAAATCATATTCAATGATTTTTTTTATTGCGTCATAACCAAAATCAGTTTTATAAGGAGGATCAATATAACAAATATCGAATCTTAAACCTTTTCTTTGATAATATTTTAACGCCTCTTTATAATCCAAATTTAATAAATTAGGTTCTGTTTTGATTTTTTTATAATTTTCAATTATTAACTTACAACTATTTTTGTTATTATCTGCAACAAAAACGTTAGCACCTCTGCTAATTGCTTCAATTCCAATTGCACCCGTTCCACCAAACAAATCCAAAAAATTAGCGTTTTTAATTATAAACTGAATTTTATTAAAAACATTCTCTTTAACCATATCTGTTGTTGGTCTTATATTTTCGTGCTCAAAACTATTTAATTTTAATGATTTAAATTTACCTGCAATTACTCTCATATACTATATAATATATCAAAAACACAACTTAAAAACAATAAAAAAAACTAACCTTAATCAGTTAGTTTTTACAATCAACTCCACCATGATTGATCAGGTTTCCACCATCCTAATTAATAAAAAATAGAAAATATATACTTATTATTTATGCACCTTCAATCAACATCTTATCTGCAACTAATGCTATGAATTCACCGTTTGTTGGTTTTTCATTATTTCCATAAACCTTTATTCCAAATAAATTGTTTATATTTTCAATTTTACCTCTATTCCAAGCAACCTCAATTGCGTGCCTAATTGCTCTTTCCACCTTGCTAGCACTTGTTTCAAAACGTTCAGCAATACTTGGATATAATTTTTTTGTTATACTATTAATAATTTCTGGATTATCTATTGCCATTTTAATAGCCTCTCTTAGAAATTGAT
>JAZUCB010000002.1:0-2576 GCA_045638985.1 Clostridia bacterium | reverse complement strand
TACCTTTATATCGGGTCTTTGTGATACTCCCACGGGATTCTTATATTAAGGCAAATATATAAATATAATGGAGGAAAAAATTATGATTAAATCAGAAAAGAAACAAGCAATAATTCAAGAATTTGCTAGAAAAGAAGGAGACACAGGCTCTTGTGAAGTTCAAATTGCAATTATTTCTGCAAGAATTGCTGAATTAACTGAACACTTAAAAGCTAATAAAAATGATGAACATAGCAGAAGAGGTTTAAGTAAATTAGTTAGCAGAAGAAAAAAACTTTTGAATTATATGGCTAAAAGAGACCTTGAAGGTTCTCGTGCATTAAAAGCAAAATTAGGAATTAGATAATTTTAAGCTTTAAGCGAAAGTTTTTTAACTTTCGCTTTTAGTTTATTTTAATCTTGTTAATAATTTAAAAGGTATTTAAGGAGAAATATGGATAATTATAAATGTTTTGAAACTTTAATTGGTGGAAAAAAAGTAACTGTTGAAATTGGTAAATATGCGTTTCAAACAAATGGTCATTGCATAGTTAGATGTGGTGAAACAGCTGTTATGGTTAACGTTTGCATGAACAAAGTTCCAAGAGATGGGCAAGATTTTTTCCCATTAAGCGTTGATTATGATGAAAAATTATATGCTGTTGGTAAAATTCCTGGTGGATTTAAGCGTAGAGAAGGTAGGCCAACTGATCAAGCTATCTTAACAAGTAGATTGATTGATAGACCATTAAGACCTTTATTTCCTAAAGGATTTTTTAATGATGTAACAGTTGTTGCAACCCCATTGAGTGTTGATTATGATAATGCTCCAGAGCCATTAGCAATGTTTGGTAGCTCTGTTGCTTTAACAATTAGCGATATTCCATTTGCTGGACCAACTGGTAGTTGTGAAGTTGCTTTAATTGATGGAAAATATTATATTAACCCAACAACTGAACAAAAAGCATTAAGCTCAATTGAACTTAAAGTTGCAGGAACTAAAGATGCAATTTTAATGGTTGAAGCAGGTGCTAAACAAGTTTCTGAAGAAGAAATGCTTCAAGCAATTTTATTTGCTCATAAAGAAATTAAAAAACAAGTTGAGTTCCAAGAAAAAATAGCTCAAGAATTGGGAGTTAAAAAAGCTGAAGGTCTTCCATACTATGTTATTGATGAAGAGTTGGAAAAAAATGTTAGGGAATATTCATATCCTTTAATGGAAAAGGTTATGGCAAATTTTGATCGCCATGTTAGAGATGCCGCTGAAGAAGAAGCTAATGTTAATATTCTTGAACATTTTGCTGAAACTTACCCTGATCAAAAAAGACAAATTTTTGATGTGTTATATAAAATTAAAAAAGAAATCATGCGTTCTAAAATCATAAATGACGGAATTCGTCCAGATGGAAGAAAGCTTGATGAAATTAGAAAAATATGGTGTGAAGTTGGCTTATTACCTAGAGTTCATGGTAGTGCAATATTTACTCGCGGTGAAACTCAAGCATTAACAACTGTTACTTTGGGTAGTTTAAGAGATATGCAAAAACTAGATGGTCTTGATGAAGAAGAAGAAAAAAGATATATGCACCACTATAATTTCCCTGGGTATTCAACAGGCGAAGCAAAACCATTAAAATCTGCTGGAAGAAGAGAGATTGGTCATGGTGCGTTAGCTGAACGTGCATTAGTTCCTGTGTTGCCAACTGAAGAAGAATTCCCTTATGCAATTAGAACAGTTAGTGATATTTTAAGTAGTAATGGATCAACAAGCCAAGCTAGTGTTTGTGGAAGCACACTATCATTAATGGATGCAGGTGTTCCAATTTCTGCTCCAGTTGCTGGAATTGCAATGGGATTAATTAAAGATGAACCATCAGGAAAAGTTGCTATTTTAACTGATATTCAAGGTTTAGAAGATTTCTTAGGTGATATGGACTTTAAAGTTGCTGGAACTGAAAAGGGTATTACAGCAATTCAAATGGATATCAAAATTAAAGGAATTGATGAAAAAATATTGCGTGAAGCTTTGGAAAGTGCAAGAGTGGGCAGATTAGAAATTTTAGGCAAAATGCTTGCTGTTATTGATAAACCACGTAAAGAATTAAGTAAATATGCGCCTAAAATAACATCTTTCTCAATTAATCCAGATAAAATTAAAGATGTTATTGGTTCTGGTGGAAAAATGATTAACAAAATTATTGATGAAACTGGTGTTAAAATTGACATTACTGATGATGGACTAGTTATGATTGCAAGCACTGATTCTGTTATGAGTGAAAGGGCGAAAGAAATTATTCTAGGAATAACTGAAGAAGTTGTTGTTGGAAATTCTTACACTGGAACAGTTGAAAGAATTATGCAATTTGGAGCTTTTGTTTCATTTGGATATAATAAAGAAGGAATGATTCATATTTCTAAATTATCATCTAAACGAGTTGAGAAAGTTGAAGATGTTGTTAAAATTGGAGATAGAGTTGAAGTTAAAGTTATCAAAAATGAAAAAGGCAAAATAGATCTTCAATTATTAGGCAAATTTGATTAAAAATTATAAAAAAGCATTTATGGTTAAGTAAATGCTTTTTTTATATTTATAACAT
>JAZUCB010000001.1:0-6447 GCA_045638985.1 Clostridia bacterium | reverse complement strand
CACTGATCGTCGAATGCCTGCTCGACCATATCGTCAAGACGGTTGAGGAAATCATTTTCGTCGATGCCGTAATCCGCTATAGTTTCCTTGATTCCGACCTTTGCCTTAAGCTCATTGATCTTAGCAATAAGACCTTCAAGCTTTTCGTTGTCGTTTTCACCCTTAACTCCAAGATAGTCAGCAATTTCAGCATATCTTGCAAGCGTGTGGGGGTGATCGTACTGTGAGAAAGTACCCATTTTTACAGGTGTTTCGGATGCGTTAAATCTGATTACTTCTTCGATCATAAGCGCGTTAGCAACGCCGTGGGGAAGGTGGTGGAACGCTCCGAGCTTGTGAGCCATTGAGTGACAAACGCCAAGGAAGGCATTTGCAAACGCCATACCAGCCATTGTGGCAGCGTTAGCCATTTTTTCTCTAGCGATTGGATCTGAAGCACCGTTGTTATAAGCTCTTGGCAAATAATCAAACACCATTTTTAATGATTGCTTTGCTAAGCTATCGGTGTAGTCAGTTGCAAGCATTGATGCATACGCTTCTAATGCGTGAGTTACAGCATCAATACCAGATGCTGAAGTTAAGCCTTTTGGAGCATTCATCATCATATTGCAATCAACAATTGCCATATTAGGAAGAAGTTCGTAATCGGCAAGTGGATATTTTGTTCCTGTTTGTTCGTCGGTTATAACTGCAAATGGTGTTACTTCAGAACCAGTTCCTGCTGAAGTTGGAACTGCAATGAAGTAAGCTTTTTCACCCATTTTAGGGAAACCATAAACTCTTTTTCTAATATCCATGAATCTCATTGCCATATCCATGAAATTAACTTCTGGGTGTTCGTATAATACCCACATAATTTTACCTGCGTCCATTGCTGAGCCACCACCAATTGCAATGATGCAATCTGGCTTGAATTCGCTCATCATTTTAGCACCCTCTTTTGCGCAAGCCAATGTTGGATCTGGTGCAACATTAAAGAATGTTTGATGAATAATTCCCATTTCATCTAATTTATCGGTAATAGGTTTTGTGTAACCATTTTCAAAAAGGAATGTGTCGGTAACAATAAACACGCGTTTTTTATCCATAACGCTCTTTAATTCATCAAGAGCAACTGGCAAGCAACCTCTTTTAATATAAATTTTTTCTGGAGCTCTAAACCAAAGCATATTTTCTCTCCTTTCGGCAATTGTTTTAATATTAATTAAATGTTTAATTCCAACGTTTTCACTAACTGAGTTATTTCCCCAAGAACCACAACCCAATGTTAGAGATGGTGCTAATTTAAAGTTATATAAATCACCAATTCCACCTTGCGCAGATGGAGTGTTAACAACAACTCTGCAAGTTTTCATTGCACTTGCAAATTTATCTATTTTAGCTTGATCAGTGATTGGATTAACATAAAGTGAAGAAGTGTGACCTAAACCACCATCTTCGATTAATTGATATGCTTTTGCAATTGCATCATCAAAATCTTCTGCCTTATACATTGCCAAAACTGGAGATAGTTTTTCGTGAGCGAACTCTTCAGAAATATCAACGCTTTCAACTTCGCCAATTAATATTTTAGTTTCAGCTGGAACTTTAACTCCTGCAAGTTGAGCAATAGTGCATGCTTTTTGACCAACAATTTTTGCGTTTAAAGCGCCGTTTATTATAATTGTTTTTCTAACCTTTTCAATTTCTTCTTTATTTAGGAAATAACAACCACGATTAGCGAATTCAGCCTTAACTTGATCATAAACTTCTTTTAAAGCAATAACTGATTGCTCTGATGCGCAAATCATTCCGTTATCGAAAGTTTTTGAGTGAATTATTGAGTTAACTGCCATAATAACATCTGCAGAGCTATCAATAACTGCAGGAACGTTACCTGCTCCAACGCCAAGTGCTGGTTTTCCACTTGAATATGCACTCTTAACCATTCCTGGGCCACCTGTTGCTAAAATTAAATCTGCACTTTGCATTAATGCTGTTGTTAATTCTAAAGATGGAACATCAATCCATGCAATAATATCTTTTGGAGCACCAGCTTTGATTGCAGCATTTAAAACAACTTTTGCTGCTTCAATTGTGCATTGTTTTGCACGTGGGTGTGGGCTGATTATGATTGCATTTCTTGTTTTTAAGCAAATCAATGTTTTGAAAATTGCTGTTGAAGTTGGGTTGGTTGTTGGAATAACGGCAGCAATAACACCAATTGGTTCTGCAACTTTTTTAATTCCAAAAGACTTATCTTCTTCAATAACACCACAAGTTTTAACATTTTTATACGCATTATAAATATATTCTGCAGCATAATGATTTTTAATAATCTTATCTTCCAAAACACCCATGCCAGTTTCTTCAACTGCCATTTTTGCAAGTGGAATTCTTAAGTTATTTGCCTCAAGTGCTGCCACCCTAAAAATTTCATCAACTTTTTCTTGAGGAAATTTCGCAAATTCTGCTTGAGCTTTTCTCATTCTTTCAATAGCACTATTTAAAGCTTCAACGCTATCGATATAAATATAATCTTGTTTCATAGTTCTCCTTTGCCTCGTTTTTTATTTATAAACAATTAGCTTTTAGGCTAAACTTGTTTTTTAAAAATTGCTAACTAATTTATTTATATATAAATTAATCCATACTATTTTAGACTTTTTTTATTACTTTGTAAACTAAATATATTATGAAAAAACCTAATAAAAAGTTTTTTTAAGCCAAAATAATTAATTATTTTTTAAGCCAATTAAACTTTTAATCTTCCACCATTATATTTTAATTATCCAACTTGATTTTTCTTTAAAAAAAGAAGTGAAAACAGATAGAAAAAAATATTTTTTCTTAAATCTCTCACTTCAATTTTTTTATTCAATATTAAACGCTTTCTCTAATTCTTCCAATTCTTTATAACCCACTGAAGTTGCTGAAACTTCGCCGTTTTTAAACATAAGCAAGCAAGGAATTGTGTAGATATTATATTTATTTGCTAAGCCTTGCTCTTCATCAACGTTAACCTTTCCAACTTTAATTTTATCGGCATGCTTTTCAGCGAACTCCGTTAAAACTGGGGCTAGCATTCTGCAAGGCCCACACCAAGTTGCCCAAAAATCAACCACAACTGGTTTTTCGCTTTTTAAAACTTCTTCTTCAAAGTTATTTTTAGTTAGTTCAATCTCACTCATATTAAAACTCCTTTTATTTTTAAATTAATATGCTTTTTAGAAATAAAGTGGAACACTCTAAGTTGAATAATTTATTTATACTTATAATAAAGCATGCAATGGCAATAGCCTTCATAATCAGGATCTTTAATTTGATCTCTAAATTCTTTGCACATGCATTTATTATCTTCTGTTTTTTCTCTTCTGCAAGGGCAATATCCCCCATTCATTTCTAAGCCCATTCTAATTGCATTAACTATTTCTTCATTTTTATTAAATTCAACTCTCATTTTTCACTCACTTATATTTTAATTTGAAAAAAATCACTTTCGCTATTGTTTATTATATCACACCAAAAGATCAACTCCAAAAAAATTTTAAGCACATTTTTTATTATTGAATTAAATATTTTCGCACAAACTAAATTTGCTTAAATTTTATTGCAAATATTAAGCAATTAATATAAAATTAAGGCATTATGGAAGATAATTCAACAAAAGATAAAAAGAAGAACTCAAACCCACACGCTGGGCATAGAGAAAGGCTTAGAAAAATTGTTTTTGATAGCAAACTTAAAAACTGCACCGAGGTTCAGATTTTGGAATATTTGCTATCTTTTATTATTGCCCGAAAAGACACAAAACCATTAGCTCAAGCCTTGCTTGAAAAATTTGGAAATTTAAAGAACATATTCATTGCACCCGAAGAAGATATAACTTCTGTTAAAGGCGTTGGAAAACACACAGCTCAATTTATAAGAACCTTGCCTTTAGTTTTTGAATATTATTCTGAAAATATTGTTAAAATTCCATCAAAGAATTTAACAACGCCAGTTAAGGTTTTTAATTTTTGCAGAGAGTTTTTTGAAGATGCCACAACTGAAAAAATCATGCTTGTTATAACAGACGCAAAAGGCAATTCAATAACCCAAACTCAAATAACTCTTGAAAACACCGAAGACGTTCAAACTAAGTTCAACTATATTTTAAACCTATTGAATGTTTATAAAACAAAGAGTTTTATTTTAATTCACAATCATATTACTGGAGATGAAAAACCATCTTATAGAGATAATATAACAACAAGACGCCTAGTTTTCTCAACAATCACAAACGGTGTTAAGATGCTAGATCACGTTATTGTTTACAAAGATAAATATTATAGTTATAGAGTTTCTGGCGAATTAGATTCATATGAGCAAGAATTTAAAAATTTCTTGGAATATTCGCCTCTATTAAATACTAAGGAGGAAAAATAATTATGCCTTGCAACACAATTCACCTTGCAATTGCAAAAGAATATTGCAAACTTCACCCTGAAGAAAATATTAATGAGTTTTATCTTGGCTCTAACCTGCCCGACGCAACTTCTAATAAAACCCTAACACACTACGGCACAAACAACAAAAAAATGCTATTTTTAGATTATGCAAAAACTAAAGTTGACCTTAACATTGTGGTTAAATTTGTTGATTTAAATAACAGCATAAATAGAGGCATTTTTCTGCATTTACTTTCTGATTATGTTTTTTTTAATGATAAAAAACTAAAGCTTGATAAAGAAAGGCTAAAATCAATGCACCTATGCGAAACTTCGCCATTATCAGATGCCGACGCTAACCTTTTAACCGAAAAATTAATTAATAAATATGGAATAGATTTAAAATATATTCCACCTATTTTAAAACAATATATTAAAGAACCAATTTACGATCATTTCGTTTTTTACGATGAAGAAGAAATTTATAGATATATCGATAGAATGAGCAAAATCGATCTTCAAAAAGTTTATGAAGATATTCAAAACGGCAAAATTGATTTTTACGATATTGAATATTAAAAAAAAAGTCAAAAAACAACATAATTTTATAATTTTTTCAAATAATAAAAATAAACCAAATATTTGAAAATTAAAAATGCTTGTTTTTTGATTTTTTTTTGTTTCAAATTTAAATTTAAGGAGCTTTTATGAAAATTGCAATTATCAGCGACGTTTTAGGCGAAGAAAATAATGGAACAACCATAACTATTAAACGATTAATTGAGAATTTAAAAAAACGCAACCATAGCGTTGTTGTTGTTTCCCCTTATTGCACAGATGAAGAAGGTTATCACACTCTTAAAACTAGGAACTTTTATATATTTAATAAATATTTAGCAAAAAACGGAGTTGAGCTTGCCAAACCTAATAAAGATATTTTAAGAAAAGTTATTAGTGAATGCGATTTAGTTCATATTGTTTTGCCATTTAAAACCGGCAAGGTTGCAATTAAAATTGCAAAAGAATTAAATGTGCCTTGCACCACTGCCTTTCACTGCCAACCAGAAAACGTTTCTGCGCACTTTGGTTTAAAAGATTTTAAGCCTTTTAACGATTTTATTTATTGGAGATTTTTAAAAAAATTATATCAACACACCCATTTTGTTCACTGCCCAACTGAATTTATTGCAAATGAACTGCGTAATCATGGCTACAACATGGATTTAAGAGTTATTTCTAACGGTGTTGACCCAGCATATAAATGCAAAGAAATTGAAAAACCTAAAGAATTAAAGGATAAATTTTGCATTTTATTTATTGCAAGATTATCAAAAGAAAAACGCCACGATTTGCTTATTGAAGCAGTTAAGCAATCGAAATATAAAGATAAAATTCAAATAATTTTCGCTGGGCGAGGCCCACTTGAAAGCAAATTAAAAAAAATGGGAAGTTGCCTTCCTAACCCACCAATTTTTGGATTCTACCCTAAAAAAGAATTGGTTAAAATTATTAATTATTGCGACCTTTATGTTCACCCATCAGATATTGAAATTGAAGCAATTTCTTGCTTAGAGGCAATAACTTGCGGACTAGTTCCTATTATTTCAGATAGCAACCGTTCTGCCACCAACGCTTTTGCATTAAATAATAAATGTAAATTTAAAAGAGGCAACCCAACAAGCTTAAAAGATAAAATTGAGTATTTTATAGAACACCCTCATGAACTGGAAAATCTGAAAGAGGATTATAAGGAATACGCAAAACAATTCCAAATAGCATATTGCATAGATAAAATGGAAGAAATGTTTAACGATGCAATTGAGTTTTACACCCATTTTTAAATTTAATAATAACTCGCAGGGCACATTAAATTTGTGCCCTTTTTATTTTTTGGTGCTTGCGTTTTAGTTTAATATAAAAACAATTTTTTTATATTATAAAACAAATTTTTAAAAAAGGTTGAAAAAGATGTTTGGTTTATGTTAAACTTAACAAGTTTTTAAGAGTTATTATTTATAATAAATAATAAATTAATATT